>DATLWQ010000322.1:0-4185 GCA_035576225.1 Fimbriimonadaceae bacterium
AGGCCCGGCCTCGTGAAACCGTGGGAAACGGCCCACCGATCGAGCGCGCCCGTCGACATCAGCGCTGTGACCTGCCTACCAAGGTCTAAGACGTCTAGCCGCGCCGCTTCGATCCGTTGTTCGGCGTTGCTGCGCTGCTTGTGGGCAGCCGCCTGCATCGAACGGCCCATCAGGGTCATGAGACTGAACGTGACCGCGCTGAGGGCCGCAAATCCCACGAGGTGCAGGAACGCGGTCTTGACCACCGACACGCGGGGTGCGGTCGAGACAGTCCCCCTCGTCTTTCCTGCTCTGGTCCTGGCCACCGGTTGCGTGGCTGCTTTTTCATCTATCCAAGGTGCTACGCCCATGTTTCTTTACCATCCGTGGTGTTCTTTCGATGAGCCGCAGTTTTGCGCTCCGGCTCTTTGGGTTGTCCCGAACTTCCTGTTCGCCGGGGACTATCGGCTTCTTGATCAAAAGGCTGAATCCTTCTTCGTCTGAGAGGCGTCGGAACGCGCGCTTGACGGCGCGGTCTTCGCCTGAGTGATAACTGAGGACGGCCATCCTGCCGCCTTTAGAGAGACAACGGGCTGCGCTCTCTACAGCGTCCTGCAGTCCCTCGAGTTCTCTGTTGACGTGGATGCGCACCGCCTGGAACGTGCGCGTGGCAGGGTGGATGCGTCGGTCACGCTTGGCGGCCGGGACGGCTGCGAGGACGCAGTCGACCAGGTCGGCGGTCGTTGTGAGGCGTCTTTCCTTGCGCCTGTCAACGATGACCTGTGCGATCTTGCGCGCCCAGCGCTCGTCGCCGTATTCACGCAGCACGCGCTCGATCTCGGACGCGCTCGAACTGTTGAGAAAGTCTGCGGCGGTCTGGCCCTTCGTGCGGTCCATCCGCATGTCGAGCGGGCCATCCTGCCTGAAACTGATTCCTCGCGCTTCGTCTTCAATCTGTGCGTTGTTGAGGCCGAGGTCGAGGAGGATCGCGTCCGCCTTCGCCGCGCCCAGCACTTCAGGGATCGCGCGGTAGTCGCCGTGGTGGAGCGAGAGTTCGATGCCATCGGCACCGGCGAGGGTCTCTTGGGCGAGCGTCAACATAGCCTCGTCCCAGTCGATCCCGATGAGACAACCTCCGGGAGCGATCTTTTGTGCGATCTCTTGGCTGTGTCCTGCAAGACCGATCGTTCCGTCGACGACGGTCGCGCCTGGCTGGAGACGGAGCCCTTCGAGGACTTCGCGCACCATGACGGGGACGTGCGACGGTGCAGGCACATCAGTCCTTCCCCGTCATTTGGCGGTAGGCACGGTCGACGGCCTCTCTGCGTTCGCGGCCGTAGCCATCGGGATCGCTTTCGTACTTCTCCCACTCGGCCTTGGCCCAGATCTCGAGCCGGTCTAGACAGCCGACGACGACGACCTTGTCGACCAGCCTGGCTGCGTCGCGCAGTTTTTGCGGCACGACGACGCGCCCTTGCCGGTCGCACTTCAGGTCGTCTTCTGCTGTTCCAATGATCAGTCGCGTGTAGTGCTGTCGCGCCTGGTTGGTGCTGGGGTTCTGCATGATCTCCGCGACCATCTGCTCCCAGACAGGCAACGGATAGGCGATGACACAGCCAGTAGAGCCAAGCGCCATGAGGAACGGGTCTCCCAGACGCTCGCGCTTCTTTTTGGAGAGGAGCAGACGGCCCTTCTCGTCGATCGTCGCCTCGTCGGTGCCGATCAACTGCCTTGATAGGGGAACGCCTGTCCATGACTCCATCACGCGATTCCTTAGGTAAGGCCGGCCGGTTGCCTTCCGTGGCACCGGCCGCCTTCCGATATCTCTCCGGACACCCCGCCCGGCAGAAAGACGCTGCCTTCCTGGCCGCTGTCTTCCACTTGAAAGGGATTATAGTGGGAACTGATCACGAAAATGTGCGATTTTAGATAGAAAATTGGGATTTTTTTTCCACAAACACTCTATGTATTCTTACTAGTGTTTATGTGTCTACTATTTGAGTGGAAAAGACATGAACGTGCTACTGCGTGCGGTTCTCGTGGCTCAGACGTTGGTGCCCAGGACGCTCTTGAACTGCGCGTTGAACATGGCCTGATAGATGCCTGGGCGGGCGACCAGTTCGGCGTGCGATCCCTGGTCCACGATCCTTCCCTTGTCGATCACGATGATCCTGTCGGCCTCGACGACGCTGGAGAGCCTGTGGGAGACGATAAAGGTGGTCCTTCCCTTCATGGCGGCCTTGAGGGCGACCTGGACCTTGGCCTCGGTCTCGGCGTCGAGGCTGCTGGTCACGTCGTCCAGGAGCAGGATCTTGGGGTCTGTGACGAGGGCCCTGGCCAGGGCGAGGCGCTGGCGCTGGCCGCCGCTGAGTCTGACTCCCCGCTCGCCGATCCTGGTCTGGTAGCCCTGCTCAAGGCTCGATATGAAGTCGTGGAGGTCGGCGGTCCTGCAGGCGCGCTCGACCTGGGCGTCGGTGGCCTCGCGGTTGCCGTATCGGACGTTTTCGACCAGGGACTCGCTGAAGACGACGTTCTCCTGTGCGACCATGCTGATCTGGCGCCGTAGCGAGTCGATGCGCACGTTCCGGATGTCGTTGCCGTCGATGAGGATGTGGCCTCGGGTCGGGTCATAGAACCGCATCATGAGATTCATGAGGGTGGTCTTGCCCGCGCCGCTGTGTCCGACCACTCCGACAACCTCGCCAGCCTTTACCCGCAGGTCGACGTCCTTGATGATGGGTGGCTCGTCGCCGTAGCCAAAGGAGACCTGCTCCAAGACGACGTCTTGCTGGAAGTGTGGGAGGGTGATCGCACCCGGCGCGTCTTCGATATCGGGGCGCGTGTCCAGCGTTTCGAACACGCGATCCATTGCTGCGACCGCCCACTGGAGGCCGGTGTTGAAGTCCACGACCCGGACGGCCGGCTGGAACACGTAGCCGATGTAGAACGTGATGGCGACGAGCGCGCCAACGGTGAGAAAGCCCTGCTGGACGAGGCTTCCGCCGTAGGCGTAGACGATGCCTGTGCCGAGCGCAGAGATCACGCCCGAGATGAGACCGAGCCGGCGGTTGAGGTGCATCTGCTGGCGGTCCATTTTGAACTTGGCCTTGACGGAAGACATGAAACTCTGCGTTTCGCGCTCCTCTCGGACGAACGCCTTGACCACGGCGATCCCGAAGATCTTCTCGGTGAGTTTGCCGACCATCTCGTCGTAGAGCCTGCGCTGCTCCTTGCGGACGCTGCGAATGTGTTTGAGAAAACTGATGTAACTGACCACGTAGAAGGGCACGAGCGCGACGATGATGATCGCGATCTTCCACTCCAGGTAGAAGAGCATTCCGATGACGGCGATGAGGGTGATGACGTCGCTGAAGAAGACGACCAACTGGCCCTGGATCAACGACTGGATGAGTTCGATGTCCGCTGTGGCGCGGGACATGATCTTGCCGGTCTGGGTCTGGCGGTGGTAGGCCAGCGAGAGGCGCTGCAGGTGCCTCCAGGTCTCGAACCTGAGATCGAAGCAGAAGCGGTGGCCGAGGACGGCGACTGTGACCGAAAGGACGTAGTTGAGAATCGCTTTGAGGACGAGTGCCGCGAAGAGGAGCCCTCCCACAAGGAGAAGGACGCGCGGGCCGTCGACGTTCTTGAGCCTGTCGATCTCGGCTCGGACCGAAGCGACCCTGGAATCCTTCGCCGGTAGTTTTGCGAGCTCCTGTTGTTTGGAGACGACGGGCTTGATGCCGACGTCGATCGCGTGCTGGAAAAGCCTCGGAGGAATGATCTGCAGGACAGTGACCGCGAGAGTGCAGACGACGGCGAGCGCGACCCACCAGCGGTATGGCCGTAGAAATACGAGCGTCCGGCGGAACGAACCCACCGATCTCGATTGTGACAGGCGCGACAAAGACAATGCGGCCCCCAGTGACTGGGGGCCGCTCCAAGGACCTATCTATCGACTATGATGCTGCCCTAACGCTTGGCATCGGGCTCTTTGAGGGCCTCTTTGGTGAGCCCCCACGCACCCACGATGGATGCAACCGCCACTGCAATGGCAACGAGTGAATAAACCATAACCAACCTACACCAACTCTCCCAACCGCTTCTTTCCACCACACCGGTTCTTGTTGGAGTCCGTTTCCAGAGAGTGTTACCAGGCTTGGTCCGAAGTCAGGCAGGGTTACTGACGGGGGAATGACTGGCGGTCTA
>DATLWQ010000323.1:0-8688 GCA_035576225.1 Fimbriimonadaceae bacterium
AACTGGTTGACCTTGTTCATCACGTCCTGGAGGTTCTTCGCGTCGCGCACCGCGATGGTTACGTTGATCTCCGCTGTGTTGTTCGGCAGCGTCCTGATCTTGGCGGCCGTCACGTCAGCCTTCGCCTCGCTAAAGATCGTCGTGATGTCCATGAGTAGCCCCTGCCGGTCCACCGTCACGATCCGCAGGTTGACCGGGTACTTGCTGCCGTCCGCAGGCCACTGAAGCGGCGTCACTCTTTCAGGCTCGCTTTCGATCATCCACAGAGCGTTTGGGCACACGCGCCGATGAATCATGATCCCGCGCCCGCGCGTCACGTACCCCACCACGTCCTCTTCCGGCAGAGGCATGCAGCACTTCGCGCGCCGCAGCATCACGTTGTCGATCCCCGAGGTGATCACAGTCGGCTGGTGCGGCTTCGTCGCCTTCTGCAGGAGCGGTTCGGGCTCTTCCGCCCTCAAAAGCGCTGTGATCTTGTTCGCCACGTTCTGGACGCTCACCAGCCCCTCACCGACGCGCGCATAGACGTCTGCGGCCGACGAGCAGGCGCGCAACTTCGCGGACACCTTCGTCAGATACTCTTCGTTCACGACGAGTTTCGGGTCGAAGCCCCGCGACTTCATCTCCTTCTCAAGCGCCTCACGCCCGCGCTCTTCGCTCTCGGCGCGGTTGCGCTTGCGGAAATAAGAACGCAGTTTGCTGCGCGCGTTCTGCGACTTAACGAACTCCAGCCAGTCCAGGCTCGGCTGCCCGCTCTGCCGCGTGATCATCTCCACCACGTCACCGTTCTGAAGTTTCGCGTTGAGCGGAACCATAATCCCGTTCACCTTCGCGCCTACCACCTTCAGACCAAGTTCCGAGTGGACGCGGAAGGCAAAGTCGATCGGCGTCGAGTCCTTCGGCAGGTCGAGCACGTCGCCCTTCGGCGTAAAGACGAACACCTGTTCGCTGAAGAGGTCCGTCGTAACGCTGCGCAAAAAGTCGCTCGACATTCGGGCGTCGGTCGACCAGTCGAACAGGTGCGACCGCAGTCGCGCGAGTTTCTCGGCGTGCTCCGCGCGGTCCTTGCCCTCCTTATAAGACCAGTGCGCGGCGAACCCGTACTCCGCAACGTCGTGCATCGCGCGCGTCCTGATCTGCACTTCGAGCGGGTCTCCGCCAGGGCCGATCACCTTCGTGTGCAACGACTGGTAGCCGTTTGGCTTCGGCATCGCGATGTAGTCGTAAAAGAGTCCCGGGATCGGGAGCCAAAGTTCGTGTACCAGACCCAGCACCGCATAGCACTCCGCCGTGTCCTGCACGATCACACGGACGGCAAGCAGGTCGTAGATCTCTTCAAATGGAACGCCCTGCTTTGCGATCTTCGTGTAGATGCTGAAAAGGTGCTTCGGCCGGCCGTTGATCTCGACGTGCTTCATGCCCCGCTCGTCGAGTCGCTTCCGAAGCATCGCCGTCGCCTCCTCAACCTGACCCTCGCGCTCCCCGCGCGTCTTCGCGACCATCTCCGAGATCCGCTGGAACTCCGTCGGGTGAAGGACCTTGAACGCCAGGTCCTCCAACTGCCACTTGATCTGCCAAATGCCGAGCCGGGCGGCCAGCGGCGCATAGACGTCGATCGTCTCGCTCGCGATCCGATCCCGCCGCTCCTTTTCCAATGCGTCGATCGTGCGCATGTTGTGCAGGCGGTCGGCGAGTTTGATCACCATGACCCGCACGTCCTGCGCCATTGCGAGCAGCATCTTGCGAAGCGACTCAGCGGACCGAGCCGATTCAGCGGCCGCCTTCTGGCGCGGCGACATCGCAGGGTCGACGTGCAGGCGCAGTTTCGTAACCCCCTCGACCAACATCAGGACGTCCTTGCCGAACTCCTTCTCGATCTGCTCAGCGGTGACCTCGGTGTCCTCCAGGACGTCGTGCAACAGCGCCGCCGCGACGGTCTGCGCGTCCATGTGCAGTTCGACGACGATCTTCGCGACCTCGACGGGGTGCCCCAGATACGGTTCGCCTGAACTTCGCTTCTGCCCTTCGTGCGCGCGCTGCGCCAACATATAGGCGTCAGAGATGGTCTCCAGGTCCGCGCTGGTCATGCGGTCCCGGACCTGGTCCAGGAGATACTTGAGGTCCTCCGGAACCTTCTGTGAACCGTCCTTGTTCGAGGGGAGTGCCATAGCGTCCGGCGGCCCAAGTATATCAGGCGCGCGCGGCCAGCAAGGCGCGCACGGCCTCAGCCTGCTCAGGCGTATCGACAGCCATCTCCGATCCCTCTCCGCGAGACATCCTGATCTTCACCCCGTTCTCCAAAAACCGCAACTGCTCCAGGCTCTCCGTCTTTTCGAGCGGAGTCTGCTTCCACGTCGCAAATCGTCCGAGCACGCCGCCCGTGTAAGCGTACAGCCCGATGTGCTTCTTCTTCGGCTCCTTCGTCGCGTTCCGCTCATAAGGGATCGCCGCACGAGAGAAGTACAGCGCGTCGCCCTTCGGATCCATCACGACCTTCACCACGGCTGGGTTGTCCACCTCCTCCGGAGGGCAGTCGGCGTATAGGCTCCCCATCTGCACCGAGCGGTCGTCCAACAATGGTGCAGCACAGGCGGCAATGTCCGAGGGCCGGATCAGCGGCTCGTCCCCCTGCACGTTAACGTACACCTCCGCGTTGATCGTTTCGGCGACCTCCGCGATCCGGTCCGTCCCCGTCGGGTGCTTGGAACTCGTCATGATCGCCTGCGTTCGAAAGGCTCGGCAGGCGTCCGCGATCTCGTAGTCCGGCGTCGCGACCACCACCCTGTCCGCCACGCCGCACTCCTTCGCGCTCTCCACCACCCACTGCAACATCGGCTTCCCGAGCAGGTCGACGAGCGGCTTGCCGGGGAACCTCGTTGAGTCCATTCGGGCAGGGATGACGATCGCACAGCGCATGCCAGGATCGTACCTCTGGACGTCGCGCGGGCCGCTGGTATCCTGGCCCAAGCGGATGGAGCGCTTCGACGACGAAAGGCCGGAACTGACCGGCAGCCTCATCTCGATGGAGTTCGGGCCGGGAGGGCGCATCAACCAACTCTGGGCGAGCGACCCCGCGCTCCCGGACGAAGGCGAGGACTTCCAGTTTGTCCTGCCTCCCGTTCCCTTTGGCGAAGAGACCTCCGACGACTTTTCTCCCGGCACGATCCTCCTCGGCGTGCGCACCGACCCCGAGGGACCGTGGATCGTCAGCCGCAACACGCGCGCGCGACAGCCGGAACAAGACGACCAGCAGCCCTTCGACGCCAACTCCGTCGAGTTCGAGTACGACTTCCCGCTCATCGACGACCTCGCGGTCACCGGACGCTTCTACGAAGTCGGCGGTCTTCTCCCGCAGATCGTCTGGGACCTGAAGATCGAGAACAAGGGCAGGCGCGCGATCGAGATAGGCGAACTCGGATTCCCCCTCGCCTTCAACAACCTCTACGACGGCTTTGGCTGGAGCGACGAACAACTCCAGCGCCTTTGGAACTCCCGCATCTACATCCACAAGTTCATCGGCGGCGGAGCGAGTTGGCTGTTCGTGCAACGCATGACCGCCGCGACGCCCGGCCTTCTCGTCTTCCCCGGCGACGAGACGTCGTGGGAGTTCTACAACCACGTGCAGGCGAGCCTCAACACTCCCTACCAGTGGGAGGGCATCCCCATCGTCTACGCCTACAGCAAGGCGACGATCGAGCGGGAGCGCGTCGACGGATGGAGCAACGAGCACACGTCTCTGATCCTCGAGCCCGGCGACAGCCGCCGCGTCCAGATGCGCTTCGTCCCGTGCGAAAGCGACAAGCAGGAAGGCGTCCACCAGACGCTCGTCGCCTGCGAGCGGCCGTCCATCCGCCTCCTGCCCGGCGCAGTCGCGCCGTGCGACGTCGGCATCGCGATCGAAGTCAGCGGCGCAAGCCCCGAGGAGTTCCTCTTCTCGCGCGAGACCGACTCTGAGGTCGACGCAGACGAACAGGGCGGCTTCTGCTTCGTACGCCCGTCCACGCCAGGCCCGCTGCGCGTCAGTTTCATGGACGCGAACGGAAGGCCGTGCCACACGCACCTCCTATTCACCGACCCGATCGAGCGCCTCATCCAGCGCCGCGCGGAATACATCTGCGAAAACCAGGTCGAAGATTCGCACGAGGTCCTGCACGACGCCATCCTCCTCACCAACATCGCGACGGGCGAGCGCGTCACCGACCCCGAAGACTACGAGGAGTCGGCAGGCATCGAGTGCTCACTGGGCGACGCGCTCTTTCTTGCAGAAAAGAACACGGTGTTCCCACTGCGGTCACAGATAGCAGTGCTCGACGCGTACATCGCGCACTTCCTCCTCGAGCGCGTCCAGAACCCCGGCGACCACTCCGTCGCGAGCGTCCTGCAGGACGAAGCCGTGGTCGGCGGCTACTTTGGCCGCCCGCTGTGCTACCCGCACGTCATGAACCTCTACCACTCGATGTACCGCATCGCCAGCACCTACGGCGAAACGGAGCAAAAGCCGCAGGCCTACCTATCGCGCGCCTATGAGACCGCGCAGGCGATGTTCCGCTTTGGCTGGCGGCACTACGTCCGAACGGTCGGCGTCCTCGGCTACGCGCGCATCTACGGACTCATCGACGACCTGCGCAAGGAGGGCATGGGCGCGGAGGCCGACGCGCTGCTCGGCTCAGTCTCCACAAAGGCGGCAGAACTGACAGACAACGAATACCCCTACGCCGGCGAGTCCGTCCTCGACACGTCCGGTCTAGAAGAAGTGTTCGCCGCCGCCAAGTTCCTCGACGACGACGCCCATCTGGAGCGCACAGTCCGCTGCGCGTTCGCTACGCGCTCGCTCGCGCCCAGTTGGTGGTGGTACGGCAGCGACAAGCGCAACTGGGACGGCGCCGACTCCACCCCCACGCGCGCCATGGCTGACCGCGGCGAGACCTGCCTCGCACACACGACCATCCCCAACTCCCTCATCTTCTTCGGACTCATGGACCGCGACTATCTCGCGATCCCTGAGGCGTACATGCGAATGGCGTTCGGAGGCATGCTCGGCCCCTGGGCGCTCGTCCGCACAGACGGCGCGGCAGCCATGTGCTACTGTCCCGACCTGTCTTCCAAGCACGCGGGGTTCAACGCGTACACCGGATCGAGTGGCCACGGCCTCTTCCACTATCTCCGCGAAGTCTCGTCATACGTTCTGCCCAACCAAAAAATGGGGCTCTACACTTTCGGCTGCCACTTCGAGTCGCTCGACGACTCCTACTCCGTCCGTCCGTGGGAGGGCGTCGGCCGTCGCATCGTCATGCGACAGATCGGCGCGGAGTTCTCAACAAACTTCGGGCGGTTCATCGAACTCCGCCTCGACAAGCACAAGCGGTGGTTCGAGGCGGAGATCCAGAACCCGAGCGACAAGGACGTGCGAGCAGAACTCACCGTCACCGGAATGTGGGGCACCTCCGTCACCGTGCAGGGCAAGGCCGTCGCGACTGAAGGCGGCCGCGCCACGACGCAAGTAGCCCTGCCTGCTCGACAGACCGTCCGAGTCAGAGGTAACGTACAGTCGTGAGCGAAGCCCCCAACTGGTGGTACCAGGCGACAGGCGTGGCCGCGATATGTCTCGTGCTGATGTGCCTCTGCACGATCGTCGTGCTCTGGTACGTGCTCATGACGCTGACGGACCTGCGTCACGGGATCAACGCGATTACCGAAAGGCTGAAGACCCTCACGGGACGCGTCGACTCCATCGCAAAACAGGTTGAGCAGGTCACGACCGAGGTCGGCTCGCGCACCGTGGGCATTACGCGCATGGTCGACGACGTCGCCGGCGGCGCTTTCGACGTCATCGAGCGCTTTCCACCCGCCGTCCTGGGCGCGGCAGTCCTCTTCAAACTCGCCTCGCTCTTCAGAAAGAAGAATTAGCGCCGACTAGTCCCCTCTCCCCGCACCTGGGGAGAGGGCTAGGGTGAGGGGCGGACGACTAAGTCCTTTCCGTTACAACTCTTCCCCCTCCTAGGCCCCGTTGAATCTATCACCCCAAAAGTGCATAATGTCCCTTGCGGGGTGGAGCAGTCCGGTAGCTCGTCGGGCTCATAACCCGGAGGTCGTAGGTTCAAATCCTACCCCCGCACCCAATTCGACCTCTCTACCGTCGCGACGCTCCCACACCAAGGAACCATCCGAATCGAAAGGGCCTTCTGTCTGTAGGTCAGAGAGAAATGCGCAAGTTCATCATCGCGCTCAGGATCGCGTTCTTCGCAACGCTCGGTGTCGCGTTCGCATACGCGCCCATCGCGGGTTCACTCAGTCTCGACCCCACCGGCCTTCAGACTTCGGCGTGGATCGCGGCGGGCGTCATCGTCGTCGCCCTGCTTGTCTTACGTTGGAAGAAGAACTTCGGCAAGAAGGCCGCGTTCACATGAATCAGTTGCGAACTCATCGCCGCCGTGAGCGGCCTTGACCTCGGCGATCCGACGCCAGACTAGCAGAAGAGCGAAGCGACGTCCGCGTTTCCGCCCGTGACCAATGCGCCCACGCGCTTTCCGCGCAGGTCGATCTTCCCCGTCGCGATCGCCGCGGCAGCAAGCGCACCCGTCGGCTCGACCACTGTCTTCATCCGCTCGAAGAAGAACTTCGTCCATACGAGCAGTTCATCGTCCGAGACCGTCAGCATGTCCTCCACGTTCTGCTTGATCAGCGCAAACGTGATCTTCCCCAGCGAAGTCGTCCGCGCACCGTCCGCGATCGTGTCGGGCGGCTTCGGCAGCCGCACCAGTTCTCCCTTGCGAAAAGAAAGTTGACCGTCGTTCCCCTTCTCCGGTTCTACCCCGTAGATCTTCGTCGATGGCGAAAGGCGCTTCGCCGCTATCGAACACCCAGAGATAAGCCCTCCACCGCCGCAACCCACTACGAGCACGTCCAGGTCCGGCACCTCCTCGAACAGTTCCTTCCCCGCCGTCCCCTGCCCCGCGACGATGTGCGGGTGGTCGTAGGGCGGCACGATCGTCAGACCTCTCTCCGCAGCGATCTTCTCGCCGAGTTCCTCCCGGACCTGCTCGTCCCGGTCATACAGCACGACCTCCGCGCCATAGCCCGCGACCGCGTCCTTCTTCATCTGCGGCGCGTCGTGGTTCATCACGACCACGACTGGCACGCCGAGCAGTCGCCCCGAGAGTGCACACGCGGCCCCGTGGTTCCCCGATGAAAAGGTAAGGACACCGTTCCTCTTTTGCTCCTCGGTCAGTTGAGAGAACGCGTTGTAAGCGCCACGAAACTTGAACGCCCCGACGCGCTGGTAGTTCTCCGCCTTGAAGAACACCTCGGCGCCCACGAGGTCGTTGAAAGTCCGCGACCTCAAAACAGGCGTCTTGTTCGCGACGCCGCGCAAACGCTCGGCGGCGGATTCGACGTCCTCATAGGTCACGGGCATGTGAGCCATTTTGACCGGACCCCCAGACCGACCCAGTATCATTGGGACGATATGCCAGAACTCTCGAAAAGGGCCAAGCGCGCCCCGGAATCGCCGATCCGGAAACTGGCGCCGTTCGCCGACCAGGCGGCAAAGCGCGGCATCAAGATCTATCATCTGAACATCGGCCAGCCCGACATCGATTCGCCCGAGACGTTCTGGAAGGCTGTCCGTGACCCTTCGCGCAAGGTCCTCGCCTACAGCCCCTCACAAGGGCTCCCCGAACTGCGCGAGAAACTGGCTGCGCGCTACCGCTCCATCGGCATCGACGTGCAGGCGCAGCACATCATCACTTGCACCGCTGGCTCCGAGGCGCTCATCTTCTCGATGCTCTCCTGCCTCAACCCGGGCGACGAGGTCATCGTCCCAGAACCGATGTACGCGAACTACATCGGCTTCGCGACAATCGCCGACGTCAACGTCGTCCCGATCACGACCAGGATCGAAGACGGCTTTGCTCTCCCGAGCGTCGAGGCGTTCGCCGCTAAGGTCACCGACCGCACCAAGGCCATCCTCATCAACAACCCGGGCAACCCCACAGGAACCGTCTACACCGACGAGCAGATCGAAGGGCTGCGCCGCCTCGCCATCGAGCACGACCTCTTCCTCATCGCCGACGAGGTCTACCGCGAGTTCAACTTCACCGGAAGGCGCATTAAGTCCGTCCTCGAGATGGAAGGCCTCGAAAAGAACGCGGTAATGATCGACTCCGCCTCCAAGATGTATTCGCTCTGCGGCGCGCGCGTCGGCTTCCTCGTCTCGCGCAACCCCGAGGTCACGGGCGCAGCGCTGAGGTTCGCCCAAGCGCGCCTCTCGCCGCCGACCTTGGAGCAGTACGGCATGATCGGCGCGCTCGACACGCCGCAGTCGTATCTCGACGGCGTCCGCGACGAGTACATGAAGCGCCGCGACCTGCTTGTCTCGCGCCTGCGCGCGATGCCGGGCGTCGTCTGCCCCGATATCAACGGCGCGTTCTACGCGACCGTCCGCCTTCCGGTCGACGACGCAGACAAGTTCTGTCAATGGCTCCTCTCCGACTTCTCGCACGAGGGCCGCACGATCATGTTCGCCCCTGCGTCGGGTTTCTACGAGACCCCTGGCCTCGGCAAGGACGAGGTGCGCATCGCATACGTCCTCAACGTCGACGACCTTGGAAAAGCGATGGACTGCCTCGAAGCCGCCCTCGCTGCCTATCCCGGCTCACTCATCAAAGCCTGAAGAGCGACACGATTCGG
>DATLWQ010000324.1:0-7941 GCA_035576225.1 Fimbriimonadaceae bacterium
CCACCGGCACCGGTTGGACCCCGCCAAAGGAGTATCTGCAGCCGAACGTCTCGACCGTCGTCCTCTCGCTCGTGCTCGGATTTCGGATGCAAGAAAGAAAGGAGGTCCTCTGTGAAGCCGCTTGAAGTTCTCTTCGTCTCCATGCACTACGCGCCCGAGCCGTGCGACAGCCGCACCTCGGTGCTCGCCTCGTCGCTCGCGCGCATGGGACACCGCTCGACGGTCCTGACGTCGTTCCCCAACTATCCGTTCGGCAAGGTCTACGACGGATACAAACAAAAGATGTGGTCGGTCGAGCAGGCCGATGGAGTCAAAGTCGTCCGAGTGCCAATGGTTCCGGACCACAGCAAGTCAGTTTTTCGGCGCGGCCTGAGTTACGCGAGTTTCTTCGCTTCGGCATCGGTCCTCGGGCCCTCACAGGTCGGTCGTCCCGACCTCGTCTGGATCCACCACCCGCCTCTGACGACCGGCATGGCTGGCCGCTGGATTTCGCGCCTCAAGCGGGCGCCGTTCGTCTACGAGGTCCACGACCTGTGGCCGGAGACCCTCGTCAGCACGGGAATGGTCAAAGAGGGACTCGCGACGAAAGTGATCCGTCGCACGTGCAAGTCGATCTATCGCCGTGCCGCCGCAGTGGTCGTCACCTCCGAAGGGATGAAGGAGCACCTCGCCGCCCAAGGAGTGCGTGAAGACAAGATCCACGTAATTCCCCAGTGGGCCGACGAGTCCTCTCTCGAACGAGTCGCGCGCAACGCGGCCTTTGGCGAGAGCCACGGACTCACTGGCAAGTTCAACGTGCTCTTCACCGGGAACGTCGGCGTTGCGCAGGGGCTCGATACGATGCTCCAGGCCGCGCTGCGACTGAGGGGCGTCCCAGACGTCCAGTTCGTCGTCGTGGGCTCCGGGGTCGAAGCCGACCGCCTTTCCGCAAAGGCGCAGGCTCTGCGACTGGACAACGTCAAATTCATCGGACAGGTTCCAAAGGAGGAACTGCCGCCGTTCTATAGTTGGGCGGACGCCCTGCTCGTCCACCTGCGCGACGAACCGCTGTTCAGCATCACCGTGCCCTCGAAACTGCAGACCTATATGCACGCGGGACGTCCGGTGCTCTGCGGCGTGGCAGGCGACGCGGCGCGCATAGTCGAGGAGTCGGGCAGCGGGCTGGCCTTCGCACCAGGAGACGCCGACGAAATGGCCCTCGCCGTCCGCAGGATGCACGCCCTGCCGGGTTCGATCCGGGAAAAGATCGGCACGGTCGCGCGCAACGCCTACGAAGAGCAGTTCGCCGCCTCCAAGTCGGTCGCGCGCTATGAGCAGATCTTCGGCTCGCTCACCGGACGCTACACGCTAGAAGAGTCCGAGGAACCGGTCGGACAAGAGCAGCGCCTGAGCGCCTAAAGGCGTGCAGGCCTCTCTCAAGGGCCGAACTAAGACCGCACTATTGCGGGCTAGAGCGCTTGACCGCGGCAACTCAAATCCCCCAGCAAAACGACCAGACTGAGCGGGCCATCGCGCACTCTGGTCGGCACTTTGCGCAATCCACCGTGGGACTGACCACGCTTAGCCTGTGGCTAGGCAGGAGCCAGAACAATGAGACCCACGTTTGTTTACCTGCTCGCATTCACCGGAATCTGGGCATGGCACGCAAGGACGCAGCAGTTCAATGTGCACGTCCAGGACACTCAGGCGCAAGTCATCGCGCATGAGACCTTGGTCGCGCGCCAGATCTACAAACTTGACTCGATCGACGAGACCACGAACAGACCGCGAATCGTCGGCCTGATCAAGCGCGCGTTCAAGATCGAGGGCGTCGATTGGGACGATACAGAAGTCGACGCGATGGCCAGAATCTGCTGGCGCGAGTCGCGCTACGATCCCCTGCTGCAGAACCCGGACTCGACGGCGTACGGCCTCTACCAGTTCCTCGACTCGACCTGGCAGTACTACGGAATCGACAAGACCTCCGACCCCCTCCTCCAGACGATCGCCGCCGTCCGTTACATCAAGGACCGCTACGGAAAGCCCAGCGTCGCGCTCGAGTTCCACCGTTCGACCCACGAGGTGAACGGCGAGATGGTCCACTACTACTAGCCGGGCTCGATCCCTCGCACCGTGTCTTCGAGCGTGCGCAGGTTCGTAATCGTCAAGAACCGCTTGTTCCGCTTGGTCAGGCCGTCCTTCTGCCACCGGCTCATCACGCGGATCGTGCTCTCCACCGTCGTTCCCGCCATCTCTGCGATGTCCTGGCGGGTGAGCGGGACCTGGAGCGTGACGCCCCTTTCGTTCTCGTTACCGTAAGAGTCGCACAGTTGTAACAGGATGAGCGCGATCCGCTCCTCCACGCGACCGCTCGACATTTTCGCCATAAGGTCCATCTTGTTGTGCAGCCGACTCATCGTACGACGCAGGATGTGCTCCTTCAGGATCGGACGCTCCGCATAGATCGGCATGAACGAACTCTTGGGGATCTTCAGGTACCAGATGTTGCAGACCGCGCGCGCCGACAGCGGACAACCGGTGCCCTCCAGGACACCGAGCAGGCCGAACACCTGGCCAGGGCCGACGATCTCCGTCGTCGCCTCGTTGCCCGATTCGAGGCTCTTGACCATCTTCACGAAGCCCGTCCCGACCAGACCGTAAAAGTCCACTTGGTTGCCGTGCAGCCAGATCGTCTCGCTCCGCTCTGCATAGGCCATGTGCGAGACCCTGGCGAGTTCGTCCAGGTCGTCGCTCGTCAACGAGTTAAAGAGCGTGCTCGACCTGAGGGCCGATATGTTGGTCGGTCGTTCTGGCGCCTGCGGCACGAGGTCCATCTTACCGTTCATGGGCCTGACGTCATGGACGCTTACTCCCACCTTTTCCCGAAGGAGGGTAGGTAGGATCGCAGTCACATTGCTTGTACATTTTCTATGAATTGTCAAGCCTCAGTTATGACAGTGGTCATATGGCTAGAATCGAACTGCAAATAGATTCAAAAGACGGATGAAGACGGAAGCAGTCCTACTGACCGGGGGCGCAAGCAGAAGGATGGGCCAAGACAAGGCCACCCTGACCGTGGATGGTGTGTCGCTCGCCGCCAGAATTCTAGCCGAACTCGACTCGGTGCGCGCGCACACGACCGTCCTCGGACAAAGGCCGATCGAGGGCTACGCGTTTCTCCCAGACCGCGAGCCGGGCGGCGGCCCACTGCAAGCCCTCGCGCAGTTTTCTCCGGCCGCAGATTCTGTCTTCGTCGTCTCGTGCGACGTCCCGCTCTTTAGCGGCAAGGTTGTGCCACTCTTTGCAGGGATGCTCGCCGGCCACGACGCCGTAGTGCCAGAGATCGATGGGTACAGACAAACGCTCTGCGCGCTCTATGCCGCCCCGGCGTTCCAGCACTTTGCAGACGCGGCCGAAGATCCCGACCGCAGGTCGATGAAGGCAGCAACCGACTCTCTGGACGCGCTCGTGCTCGATGAGGCCGCACTGACGGCGCAAGGGATCGATCCGCTTTCTTTGCGCAACGCCAACACGCCAGAAGAACTTGCTTCGCTCCTGCAGGAGGCGCGCAGTGGCAGATAACCCAAAAAGCGGTTGGTTCGCCGGCCCCAGCGGTGAGAACTCCGACGCCTTTGCGGAAGTCCTGCGAAAGATCTACCAGGACTACGTCTATTGGCGCCGCAACTACTTCCCAGACGACGGAGTGATCGTCGACTCCCACGCCAAGCGAGAGAGCGAGCCCTTCTGGGACGAGTTCGGCGACAGGCTGACCGACCTTCTGGCGAAACTCAAGGCCGACTTTCCGTTCTACAGCCCGCGCTACGCGGCCCACATGCTCTCTGAACAGACCCTACCGAGCATCGCCGGGATGTTCGCAGGGCTGCTCTACAACCCGAACAACGTGAGCAGCGAGGCCGCGCCCGTCACCGTGCAGATGGAGATCGAGGTCGCAAAAATGATCTCGGACATGCTTGGCTATGGGCCGGACGCGTGGGGCCACCTCACCAGCGGCGGGACCATCGCCAACATTGAGGCGCTGTGGGCGGCGCGCTCCACGCTGTTCCTTCCGTTCGTCGTGCGCGACGTCGCGCAAGGAATGGAACTGGACGTGCCAGAGCGGGACATGGATGATCGCGGGCTTCTCGCCCTGTCGCCCCAGCGGGCCCTTCGGTCGCTACAGGACTGCTTCGCCGTTGCGGCACCGCAGTCCGGCATTGGCGTAGCCGACATATACAGAAGGATGAGGGAGTCGAAGTTCAACGTAGCCGAGCACGGCCTTGGATCTGTCCTCGCCCACCTCGATACGAGCCTCGTCGTGATTGCGCCAGAGACGCACCACTATTGCATCCCCAAGGCGCTCGACCTGCTCGGCCTCGGCCGCGACGCCCTCGTACGAGTCCCCGTCGACTCGAACTTCATGATGCGGAGCGAGGACCTGCGAAGGGCCGTGGACGAAGTCGAGTCCGAGGGCCGCACGATCCTCGCCGTCGTCGTGGTCGCCGGGACGACCGAGGAAGGCTCGATCGACCCGATCCACGAAGTCGTCGGGGTCAGGGAAGTGAACGAGCAGTCCGGGAGGCAGTCGTTCTGGATCCATGCCGATGCGGCCTATGGCGGATATCTGCGCACGATGACCGTGCCCGAGAGGATCGGGCTCGGCTCACCGACGACCGAAGTCCTCATAGACGGCGAGCGTCGGGAGATCGAGATCTTTCTTCCGCTGGGCTCCGCCTGTGACGCGCTCGAAAGCCTCGGATCGTGCGACTCGGTCGCGATCGACCCGCACAAACTCGGCTACGTCCCGTATCCCGCCGGAGCGGTGTGCTTCCGCTCAGACCTCGTCAAGCCTGTGTTGCGCCAGGACGCCCCGTATATCGAGGGCGAGATGGAGTCGCCGACGCGCGAACGTAGATCGAAGGCGATCGGCGTCTACGTCCTTGAGGGGAGCAAGCCCGGCATGGTAGCGGCGTCCCTCTGGCTCAGCCACAAACTCATCCCCCTCGACAGCAACGGCCACGGCAGGCTCATGCAGGAGACGGTTCGCAACGCCGGCGAACTCTACACGCTGCTCAAGGACTTCCACGAGATTTCGCGCGGCCAAAAGGTGAGGGCCGTTCCGCTTTGCCCGCCCGGCTCCAACATCGTCTGCTTCACGTTTGTGCCGCTCGATCGCAAGATGCCGCTCAACGAGTTGAACGAGGCCAACCAGGCTCTCTACGAGAGGTTCACCATCAGCGAGACAGGCTCAGACATCCACCACCAGGAGTTCTTCGTCAGCCGGACAGTTCTGCGCCACAACCACTACAGGTGGGAGACGGTAGAGGGGTTCTTAAAGGAGATCGGTGGCACGCAGAAGGAGTTTGAGGAGTGCGGAACGTTCCTGCTACGTTCGGTCCTCATGAACCCCTGGTACTCGGACGCCAAAAAGCGGGGCCGCTACTATGTCAGCGAGTTTGTCGCGGAACTCTACCGCCAGGCGAACGACATCTTCTGCTAGCAGGGCACCTCGGCGTTCTTCCTTGCGTAGAACCACCAGTTGAGGACGAGGCAACTCAAGTAGTACACCGCGAACCCATACAGCGCGTAGTGCGGTGTCCCTGCCTTGATCTGCGTCGCGAAGATGTTAGGGATGAGGAACGCACCGTACGCGGCGATCGCACTCGTCCAGCCGAGCACCGGGCCCGCCTGGTCTTTCTCAAAGATGATCGGAATCATCCTGAACGTTGAACCGTTCCCGATTCCGGTCGCGGCGAAGAGAACGATGAAGAGCAGGAGGAACGGCACAAAGTACTGCTCCGGCTGCGCAGAAACGCTTGCCAGGGACACATAGTAGCCAGCCCCGCACGTCGCCAGGATCATGAGGATCGTGTCCCAGTGCGTCACCCTCGCTCCTCCGAGTTTGTCGGAGAGCCAGCCGCCGACCGGCCTGATCAGCGCGCCGACCCCGGCTCCCAGCCAGATGTAGTGGGCCGAAATCGGAGCGTTGCTGTTGACGACCGCCTCGGCGAGTTTCGATCCGGAAGGATCGACCCGGACAAAGCCGAATACGTCGTCAATCAGTTTGGGAAAGGCGTTGGAGTAGCCGATGAAAGAGCCGAAGGTCATCGTGTACAGCCACGTCATGATCCAGTTGTGCTTGTTCCGAAAGATCTTGAACTGGTCCCGTAGTTTCTCGCTCGTCTCCTTCGGCGTCAGATACCGCATCACGACCAAGGTGACGACGACGCTCACTGCGAGGACGACGAAGATCTTGAGCAGTTCAGGGAAGCCGCCCCACGGCGTCACAAGCAGTACGATGCCGATCGACGCACCGACGTATCCAAGCAGCGTCAGCCAAAGGAAACGTCCCACGGCCACCGGCGTCGCGCCGCACTTGTGCTGCGGCAGGTTGTTCATGAAGAAGAACGCGAGGATGCCGAAGAACGCGAGGATAGGAATCCACACGAACGCCGCGTTCTGGATCCACATAGTCTTGCCCCCCGCCGAATACGGCTCGCCACCGATCGAACCAAAGGCACCGAAGGTGATCACCCACGGGAGCAGGAACTGCATGACGCTGACACCCAAGTTTCCGAGCCCTGCGTTCAGTCCCAGCGCCAGACCCTGCATCCGTTTCGGGAAGAAGAAACTGATGTTAGACATCGAAGAGGCGAACGCGCCGCCCCCGATGCCCGACAGCGCCGCAAGGATCAAGAACGTCATGAACGGCGTTCCCGGATTCTTGAGTGCGAACCCGGCGCCGATCGCGGGCAGCAACAGCAGCACAGTGGTCATGAACTTGACGTTCCGTCCGCCGCAGATCGCGATCATGAACGAGTTCGGGATGCGGAGCGTCGCACCGGCGAGGCCCGCGACGGCAGGCAAGGTGAACATGAGCGCACGGTATCCGTTGCCGTCAAACGTGTGACCGCCGTTCATGAATGTAAAGTTGAACAACGACGTGTCTGCAAAGTGCAAAGTCTGGATGAACTTTGCGACCATGCCCCAATACATCCAGACCGCAAAAGCGCACAGAAGGTTAGGGATCGAGATCCAGAGGTTGACCTGGGCTATCTTCTTGCCAGTCGAGTCCCAGAAAGTCTGGTCTTCGACGTCCCATCGTTCCGGTGTTCGGGCTCCAGTCTTGTCCATTGTTTGCTCCTGAGTTACAGCGCCTCGGCTGCAGGGCCATTGACCGCTCGTTCGCGCTGTGAGGCGATTTTCAACGACATGTCACTTCCGTTTTATGATGCCGGTCATACGGCTGGGTACCGCAGAGCGCCCCAAGTGGTCGAGGAGTTCCTTCACGTGAGCGTCAGAACTTCGTACCGAACTGGAGGTATCCCCACGTGCTCTCTTCGATCGGACCACCGACGAACGACTTGACAAATCCCCCCGGCCTGAAGATCCCGAACCCGCCCTCGATGCTCTGGTTGCTTGAGATCCTGTACTTGCCGACGATGTCGAACTCCGAGCCGATCGAGTCGCCCGAGGCCCCGCTCGGGTCGATGTAAGCGACGAGCCCTCGCTTGTTGATCCCTCCTGCGGCTCCGTACCAACCGTCCTTCTTGTCGTAGAGGCTGAACGAATGGAACGATGCCTCGATGCCCAGCCGGCTCGTCGCTCTCCAGTTTGCGCCCACTGCGACGCCCTTCATGTTCGACCAGCCCTGCAGGTCCATCATCCCATAGTAGAGGTGGTTCGTCGGATACAGGTTGTCGAACGTCCGCGTCACAGTCGACGACGATCCGCCAGTAGCGACGTTGCCTTCGACGAAAATGGACACTGAGGGGCTGGCAACGACGGTAGCGCGCAAGGTGGCGGCCCACGCCTCCAGGTCGAGCCCGGACTTGCGGCCCCACTGGTAAGCGGCCTCCCCAGTCAGGGCCACGTTTCCGATCTTGTGCTCGCAGCGGTCGTCGATCGTGGTCACGCTGGTTCGCGGAACGATGCGGTCGTCGAACTTGTATGCGACCAGGCTCT
>DATLWQ010000325.1:0-2446 GCA_035576225.1 Fimbriimonadaceae bacterium
TGGCCGGTACCGCCGCCCGCCGTGAGCCGCCTGATGACCGCAAGGATCAGGTCTTTGGCGACGACGCCCTTTGGGAGACGCCCCGTGCACTCGACGCCAAGGCTCTTTGGCTTCTTGGGAACGCGCAGCGTCTGCGTGGCGAGGACGTGCTCGACCTCGGTCGTCCCGATGCCGAACGCGAGTGCTCCGAACGCGCCGTGCGTGGAGGTATGGCTATCGCCGCAGACGATCGTTAGGCCGGGAAGCGTGATACCGAGTTGCGGGCCGATGACGTGAACGATGCCCTGGCGCGGATCGTGGTAGCCAAAGAGCGGCACGCCGAACTCCACGGCGTTGCGTGCGAGCGCGGCCAGTTGCTGCCCGCTGACAGTCGACTCGTCGATCTCGCGGCCGTCGGTCGGCACGTTGTGGTCGACGGTCGCAAACGTGAGGTCGGGCCGCCGCACTTTCCTGCCTTGTTCGCGAAGGCCGTCGAACGCCTGGGGTGAGGTCACCTCGTGCACGAGGTGTCGGTCGATGTAGAGCAGTTCACCGCCCCCCGGCAGTTGGGCGACGACGTGCCTTTCCCAGACTTTGTCGAACAGCGTCTTCGGCATACGTCCCTATTCTACGCGCCCGCAACCGTGCGAAGAGTCTAGACTGGGGCGTGAGACGGTTTCTGTTCTTCGTGGCAGCAGCGATCGTGGCAGGCGCGGCCTGCGCCACGGTGCTCGCGCTCGGAGCGGCTTCCGTCAGTGCCGCGTTCTTCAAGATGTCGAGCGGCGTCGAGGTGCCGATCTACATGTTCCAGCAGCGCATGGCACCCTTCATCATCGGCGTCGGGAGCACCGGATTCGTGGTCGGCGTGGCGGTCATGGCCTGGATGTTCTACTTCGACAAGAGTGGGCGACAGGGCCCTGACGAGGCCGATTTGGACGACCGATCTAAGGTATAAATCCGGTTCGCGTGGGGAGTTGCCCGAGTGGCCAATGGGAACAGACTGTAAATCTGTCGGCGAATGCCTACGCTGGTTCGAATCCAGCACTCCCCACCATGATCCACGCAGGCCCTTGTAGCTCAGTGGTAGAGCACTTCTTTGGTAAAGAAGAGGTCACGAGTCCGATTCTCGTCAAGGGCTCCAGAACTCTGGAAACTCTCTCCTCGCCAATTCGCTTGGCAATGTCTCAGACGATCTTCGCCAAGATCCTCTGGCTCTGCTCGTCGAGTTTTCGAAAGTCCCTGATCTCGAAGCGGTTGCCGTCGACGTCCACGAGCACGAGGTGCGCCGGGCCGTGCCACTGCGCGTTCTCCTGCAGCGATTGCGTGACAAAGTCCTTCGGCCCGCGGTCGGTCTCCACCGTCCAGTAAGTCGAGCCGAACTCGAAGTGCGCGTGCTCGATGCGCGTGACCTGTGACGTCAGATAGCGGTGGCGCAGTTCTTCGTGCAGGATCGTGCGATTCTCGGCACCGACGTCGTCAAGGCCGTTCTCGAACATGACGATCTCCTTGTCCTTGCCGTCGAGCAGCGAGAGGTACTTGCCGGGCTGCGTCACGGGCGAAGCCCACACCGGCCGCACCTGCAGCCAGCACCTGTCCTCCGTCTCCATGCGGAGACGTCCTTCAGGGTGATAGAAGAGCCGAAACTTCATGCCAACTCCTTGACCATGAGCCACTGGCCGCCGGTGTCTGCAAAACCGAGCCGTTGGTTGACTGCGCGCATCGCGGGGTTGGCCGTGTTGTTCTCGGTGCGCACCTTCGTGCCGCCGAACGCCTTTGCCCACTCCAGCGCGCGCGCTTTGAGCGCCGTCGCTATGCCTTTGCCCCTGTAGCCGTCAACGACGCCCGTGTGACTGACGAACATCTCGCCGTTGAAGTCGACCGAGCCGGGGTTGACGAGCGTTACGCCGACGATCTTCTCCCCGTGCATCGCGACGAACGCGCCAGAGCGGTCGAACCACTGCGCGCCCATCATCATCTTCCTATAGTCGTCGAAACCCAGAACGCCGAAATAGTCCAGGAAAGGCACGTCGAGTTCGGTCTCGTGCACGACCGCGTGGAACGCACGGTCGGTCTGCTCGGTCGCAGGAAACTCGCTGAGCGCCCTGATCTGGATCCCGCTCTCGCAGACCCTGGCGATCACGCCGTTGTGCTCTGTGACGTCGAAGGTGCGCGGGTCGAGCGACGACTGAAAGTAGAACGTCTTTTCCTCGTAGCCGAGTCTTTCGATCGCGGGCTTCGTGTCGGCGATGCGGTCGAACACGACGAGGGTCGTGCATTGCGCTCCGTTTTCTCTCGCGTACCGTTCGATCTCCTTGAACACAGCGCGACCGATGCCCTGCCTTTGTGCCTTCGGATGCACAATGACCTCGCTCGCGAACGATCTGCGAGCGTTGGGCGCAATCAGACAGGTCCGTCCATAGCCGACGACGACGTCGTCTTGCTCGGCGATCACACGGAACATCGGCTT
>DATLWQ010000326.1:0-2249 GCA_035576225.1 Fimbriimonadaceae bacterium
CTTCGCCGTGGTGGGCGCCTTGAGGTCGTGACGCAACGGTACATGGCTCCGGTATCGAGGACCGTCAGGCCGAGCAGACGGGCGACGAGGTGCGCCACTGTGGACTTGCCGGCCCCGGCCGGGCCGTCGATGGCGATCACGGTCTTGTTTGACATCGGAACGCGCCAGTTGTACCTTGGCGGCTAGAATGGGCCATGGTCGCGGCTTTGTTGGCATGGTCGATGGCAGCGCAAGGAGGGTCTTCGTTCGTCCACTCGAAGACATCGGAGTACACGGTGCTGAAGATGAGCGGGTTCATCGTCATGGTGAGCCCTGCGGCGAAGGCGGACCTACCGGTGGTCAACAGGGCGCTCGCCCGGCTGAACGACAAACTTGCCGAGATCGCGCGGATCGTGCCGTACAAGGCGCTCGACGAACTTAAGAAGGTGAGGGTGTGGGTGGAGAGGGACAACCCGGACAACGCGGGCGCGGTCTACCACCCCGATGTTGAGTGGCTGAAGGAGCACGGATACAACACGGACAAGGCGCACTGCGTCGAGATCGGCAACCTGCGCAACTTTCTGGACTGGAGCGAGCGGACGCAGCCGATGATGATCCTGCACGAGATGGCGCACGCCTACCACTATCTGGTGCTCGGTCAGGACGACAAGGACGTTGAGGCCATCTATGACGCGGCGGTGAAGTCGGGGAAGTACGACAAGGTGCCGTTCGTTTCTGGGGGAGAGCGCAAGTACTACGGGCTCAACAACAAGTTCGAGTTCTTCGCCGAGGCGAGCGAGGCGTACTTCGGCTACAACGACTTCTATCCGTTCGACCAGAAGCAACTGCTGGAGTTCGACCGAGCGACCTATGAGGAGATGGTGAGGGCGTGGGGGTTCCCGCGCGGGCGGTCGACGGTGATTGGGAGTTCGGCGACGCCGGAGGTGTTGAAGGGGCTGGGGAGGTAGGGAGCAGGAGATTCAGCGACCCCTCCAGGGTCGGGGGATTTGACGGCGTTGCAACCGGGGGTCTTCGACGCCCCGGCTATCTTCTTGCACCCCTGCCGGGGTGTCCCGGAAACAGCCCCGGTCCCAGACCAAAATGAGGCAACGCCATGCCACACGTCATCGTCAAAATCTGGCCCGGGCCGAGCGAGGCGCAGAAGCGCATGCTCTCAAAGAAGATCGTGCAGGACGTCATCGATGCCATCGACTCAGCAGACGAATCGATCTCGGTCGACATCGTCGAGGTGGAGCCGGGAGACTGGAAGGACGAGGTCTATCGTCCAGAGATTGCGCCCAGGCTCGCCCGCCTTTACAAAAAGCCGGGCTATAAAATGTAGGAAGCACCATGGAAATCTCGCGAAACGGAAGCCGCAGTTCGATGAAGGGGCCCGAGGACTGGTTCACCGGAACGGTCAGGATCGATCCGATGTTCTCTGCGCCCGACCCGGCGCGCGTTTCGGGTGCGCTCGTCACTTTCGAGCCCGGCGCGCGGACGGCGTGGCACACGCATCCGCTGGGGCAGACTCTTGTCGTCACGTCGGGTCTGGGATGGGTGCAGCGCGAGGGCGGCGCAAGGGAAGAGGTCCGGCCTGGGGACATCGTGTGGTTCCCTCCGGGCGAGAAGCACTGGCACGGTGCGTCGGCGAGCGTCGCGATGTCGCACATTGCGGTGCAGGAGCAAGTCGACGGCAAGGCGGTCGAGTGGATGGAGCACGTGAGCGACGAGCAGTACGGGGGATAAGGGAGTAGGGAGATTCTGCGACCCTTCCAGGGTCGGGGGATTCTTCGGCGCGACAACCCGGGGGTCTTCGACGCCCCGGCTATCTTCTTGCACCCCTGCCGGGGTGCTGGGATCACGGCCCGGTCACCTGGCAATCCGACCAGTGGCGCAACCGGAGTGACCGTCATCCTGGGCGAGACGACTCACTAGTGGCAACCCGCCTGCCACCAAAGCGGGCGGCTGGTTCGTACTAAAGTCATCTATGCAACGCCACGACGGCCTTACGGATGCCGAGCCGGTCAGCGACGAGGAAGTCCGCGCGCTGGTCGAGAGGTTCGGCGAGCGGCAGATGGGCGGGCACGGGCTTCCTACGGCGGGTGGCCGGGCTGTTGGAGTCTCGAAAACCGTGTGGCAAGGTTGATCGAGAGGTCGCGTGGGACACCGTTCTTTCCAGACTCCGTGACCTCTCGGGCAGCCTTGAAGTCCATTCGGCCATGCCAGAATGTGATGCGATGGGGCGACATAGGAGGAGGAGCTACGACGAG
>DATLWQ010000327.1:0-6012 GCA_035576225.1 Fimbriimonadaceae bacterium
GAGTTGAGCATCAGCCATCCGTCGCGAAGTTCCACCACCTCGCACTCGTTGGTCTGGTCGTGCGGCGTCGAGCCGCCGATCTGCCACGTCTCGCCGTCGTCGTCGGAGTAGATCACGTGCGAGTAGTACTTCTTCGTGTCACGTTCGATGTGGTCGCAGGGGATCACTAGACGCCCAACGTGCGGCCCGCGATGAATCTGGATGCCTGCCCCCGGGCCCGTCGCGTACCACGTCCAGTCCCCGCGCTTGACTTCGGAAGTGATCTGCTTCGGCTTCGACCATGTCGCGCCGTCGTCCTTGCTCGAAGTTATCCAAACCTCGCGCGTGCCTTTTGATGTGCCGTTGATGATCTGCCCCTCGCCGTCCGTGCCGAGGTTGTGCGTCATCAATAAAAAGACTGTCTTCGTCTTCTTGTCAACCACGACGCAGGGGTTGCCACAAGTGTTCTTCTCGTCGTCCCAAATCGTCTGCATCGGGAGCCACGTCTTGCCTTCGTCCTTTGATCGGCGCAGAACGATGTCGATGTTGCCGCTGTCGCTGAGCCCGTTCTTGCGCCCTTCGCAGAACGCGAGCACGTCGCCGTTCGGTGCCATTGTCAGGCTCGGAATGCGGTACGTGTCATAGCCGCCCTGACCCGAGACGAAGACGTCGATCAGTTGGAGTCCGGGGGCCGCCAGCCCCTTGCGCACGTCGCCCTCGACCTTGAAATCGGTCACGCGCATGGTTGCACGGTGGGGCCTCAGCGCCACTGTGCGAAACAGCGGCGCACTATCTAGTTTGTACACGACAGATCCGCCGACGGAGATCGAAAGCGAATCCCCGATGTGCGTGCAGACGAGGTCGAACGGCTTGCCGCTTTGGATCACGATCTTGGCGTCCAAGAACTTGGGTTCGTCGGCCGAGAAGTGCGGCCCTTCGACGAACATCCGCCCATCCTGCCCGTCGCACCCGAGGTGGTCGGCACCGTCGAACACGACCGAGGCGGCCGTGCCGTCCAATTTGTCGAGCGATAGAGTGGCCCTTATCGTCCAGTCACCGTCTCCCAGCGTGGCGTCAGCGTAAAGGAAGTTCCCTGGCCCCTGGCCCACGACAGAGCCGCCCTCGACCATCCACGGCCTTGGCGCGAACCGGGCAGCGTCTGGGCGACCACCATCGACGACGGAGATGGTCATAGGCTGGACGATCATGAGGGCCACCAAGGAAAGCATCGCTCTCTCCATCCTACGGCAACCGCTCAGTCCACCGCAAGTTCAAACCTGACGGGCGTCATAACTTGTGATCCGATATTGGGGCAAAATGTCGGCGAGTGAAGAACTGGCGCTTTATCCTGTTCATCGTCGCAGCGCTCGCATCGGTCGCGTACTCGCTCCTGGCCCCGCCCGCCCAGGCGTTCCAGGATCCGAGCCTCGCGCGACTGATCTTCTTCCACTTGCCCTGCGCTTTCATCGCGACAGGCTTCATCGTGCTGTCCGCGTGGTTCGGCTTTCGCTACCTCTCGGAAGAGAAGATGGCGTTCGACGCCCGCAACGCGGCAACGACGGAACTCGGCGCGATCTTTGCCGCCCTCACGATGGCCACTGGAGTGCTGTTCAGCAAGTTCCAGTGGGGCCAGTGGTGGCAGAACGACCCGCGGCAGACTTCGTTCTTGATCGTGCTGCTCCTGTGTGCGGCGGGCGTCGCGCTGCGCGCGGGCGTCTCTGACGAACAGAAGGCGGCCAAGGCCTCGGCGGCCTACTCAGTCGCGACGGTGCTGCCGGGACTGTTCCTCATCTTCGTGCTACCGCGCATCCTCCAATCGTTCCATCCGTCGAACACGATCGTCAGCGGCGGCTTCAGTGGCGCGTACTGGGCCGGCATCTTCCTGGCGTTCGTCGTGATGGTCGCCGCGGCGCGGACCCTCTACGTCGAACGAACCCAAAAGGAACTCTCGAAATATGGACACTCTGATCCTTCTGATTCCCCCAGCCCTTATCCTCGTCGTCCTGTTGCTGTATCGAAGATCGATCAAGGGCAAGAGTAGCGCATAGTCCGCAAACCTGACGCGACTGGCCGACCCTGAGGATCGGCCAGGGACCACCGTCCCAACGAGCCGATTAAATGACTGACGCTCGGGGCCGCGGTGGCCTCGAGCGTCAAACTATTGACTTCGCGAATCAGAGGCGCAGGTCGACGATCCCGCTGACACCGACGCCGTCGACGGCCTTGATCTTCTTCGGGTCGGTGACCTTGAGCGAGTCGATCGGGATCAGGGCGCGAAGGTTGATCTCGCCGAACATGCTGACTTCGGGAGAAGCGACCGCCTGGACCTTTTGCACGTTGACCTTGGCCCC
The DNA here is from genome assembly GCA_035576225.1 of Fimbriimonadaceae bacterium. Lineage (GTDB taxonomy): Bacteria > Armatimonadota > Fimbriimonadia > Fimbriimonadales > Fimbriimonadaceae > JADFMN01. The sequence goes on from DATLWQ010000327.1 coordinate 2,331, forward strand.
CATGATCTGGGCCGCACCGATTGCACCGCGCGCGTGCACACCGACCGTGATGATCGGAACAACCTTGGTGAAACTCCTGCTCGTGTCCGTGTGGTTGGTCAGTTTGTTGAACTCCTTGTTGATCTGCGGTCCGAACTGTTTGACCGCTGCCCCCACACCGAGGATCTTGATGGCCTGCTTGAGTTGGGGCGCTGCGAGCGCCGTCAGGGCGACGAGCGTGACCGCGACGGCGGCGATTCGAGCGAGGTTCTTCTTCATGGTAGTCATGCTCCTGATAGTTTGACGCGCCACGCGCGTCCCGCGTGCCGTCGAAAGGGACCCCATGGGCAAAAACGAAGGCGGCCCCGGCTTGCACCGGGGCCGCCCTGCTGTGTCGGCTTCGAGTCCGTTAGAACTTGAAGGAGACCTGCGTTCCGAACATACCGCCCTTGTAGCGGTTTGCGCCGAACGGGTCGATTTCCAGTCCGTTGAAGAACGAACGCCCGCCCTGGCCCTTGTAGTCAATGTCACTGAACATGTAAGTGAACTTGACCATGGTCGAGTCGCTGGCGTTGTAGTTCAGACCGATCGTGTACCACTGCTGCTCAGGGTTTGCGCCCGTGAGGTCCCAGTTGGCCACTTCGTATCCGAGGTCCATGTCCCAGGCCGAGTTGAGGCCGTAGTTCAGACCGACGCGATACGAGTTGATCGACTCGTTCTTCATGATGGGGATTCCGAACAGACCGGCGTTGTCGCTCGCGCCGTCAAACGACGCGACGCTGCCCATCAGTTTCAGGTTGTTGGATGCCTTGAACCAGGCGCCACCGCCGAAGCCTTCGACGTTGGCAGGGTTCCAAGCCGTACCGAGACGACCCCAGCTACCGAACGCGCCGAAGTTGCCTTCCACGCGAGCATAGCCGCCGTCGACGCCCCAGTTGCCACCGTCATAGGAGGCCCATGCGGCGACCGCCGTGTTGTCGTCAGACAGCACGTTCGACGTGTTCATCGAGAAGTTCGTCTGAGCGAACGTCCCGTAGACCTTGATGTCGCCGAAGTGGACGTTGACCTCGCCGCCGAACGTGTTCTGGCGGTTGATGCCCGCGTCGATGTTCTGGCTGTCCTGCCACAGATAGACGCCCCTGACGGAACCGATGTCGCCAAGTTTGACCTTGAGTTCGGTTCCGAGCGTGTCCATCGCTTCGAACGAGCCATTGCCGAGGTCGTGGACCATCGCGTTCAGGCCGAGGCTGCTGAAGCCGGTGGCCGTGACGCTGGTGCCCGCGCGGCCGTAGAAGGCCGTCAGGTCAGCGCCGCCGAAGCCGAAGTCCAGCATCGCTCCGTCCATGATGTACGCGCCGTCGTCCCAGCGCGAGTTCGAGTAGAACTCGGTCGTGTCCTGCCTTTGGAGGAAGAACATGCCGCTCTTGTGGCGATAGCGACCGACGGTTGCCGTGAAGCCCTGGCCCGCGACGCTCGTGTCGATCGTCGCGTTCATCTCGTCGAGGTACATCGACGCTTCGTTGTTGCTGTCGAAGCCGTTGCCCTGACTGAGCTCCGCGCCGTCACCAAAGGCGGAGGAAGAGCCGAGACCGTTCGTCTCCGAGCCCAGCATGTTGTTGAAGTTCATCGACGCCTTCCACTTCACGTTGTCGCCGGCCTTGCCGGAGAGCGTCGTGTTGAACTCGTGGAAGACGGACAGGTCGCGCGTCATGCCGACATGCGCGCCCTCATAGGACGTGCCGTCGTGGCCGAAGCCGAAGATGCGGCCGCCGGGCGACATGCCGAACTCGCCGTCGGTGCTGTGGCCAGCAAGGACGACGACGTTGCCGTCACCGTGGATCTCGATGTTGCCCTTCCTGTTCTCGAGGTTCTTGACCCTCATGTCGAGGTCGGAGAGATCCTTCTTCATCGCGTCCATGTCGACGCCGAGGCCGGCCAGTTCCTTCTCGAACTCACCAGCGAGGCGCTTCATCTGCGCGATGTCGTTGCCCCAGGAGGACATGCTGTCGACCTTCGACTGAAGATCGCTGACCTGCCTCTTGAGCGCGTTGAAGTCGGCCGACGAGACGTCGCCGCCACCAGACGGTCGGTTCTTGAGAGCATCGATCTGCGACTGCAGGGAAGCGATCGCAGAGTCCAGGCTGTTGTGCTTGGCCATCATCATCATGTAGAGCTGATTGATGGCGGCGGCGAACTCGGCGCGGCTCATGGGCCGTGCGGGGCGATAGAGACCGTCCGGGTAACCGTACAGAATCTTGCCTTTCAGGTTCGCCAGCGCTTCGTATGCCCAGTGGTTGTCCGGAATGTCCGGGAAGTTTGTTTGCGCAATGGCGGGCGTCACGAGGCCGATGCCTAGGACGACGCCAATCGCAAATTTGAGCGTGCGATTCATATTTCGCTGATTCTCCTGTGATTTCTCACATACAGAAACAGTCGATCGCTTGGGGGGACCGAATAAGGCAAAGAGCCTGACTAACTTTCCTTCAGTTCCGTGTCTTGCCTAAGCCGCTTCGGTCACAGCCTAGCGACGCATCCTGCGTCTGCATTTGTACCAGGGCGTACCCCAGTACGCGTCCATTATGAACCGTTTGGGGGACCATTGCAACCCCAGGCTTGGCCCACGGTGGGGCTAATGCCGAAATTAGGTTCAAACCGTACCTAGCCGCGGATGGCTTCCAGCAACCTTTTTGTCTGTTCCTCGACCAGCCCCCTGTCTCCTCTGGACTCGACGTTCAGGCGGATGACCGGCTCGGTGTTGCTGCCACGGAGGTTGAAGCGCCAGTCGGAAAACTCCACGCTCAGGCCGTCCGTCCTGTCGACGGTTCCGTCACCGAACTGAGCCTCGACCCTCGCGAGCACCGACTTTACGTCCTTCACTCGGCTGTTGATCTCGCCCGAGCAAGGATATCTCTCCTCCATGTCGCCGACGAGATCGTAAAGTCTCGTATCGCGGTCGCTCAGGAGTTGGAGGATGAGAAGCAGCGGCACCATGCCGCTGTCGCAGTACCAGTTGTCGCGGAAGTAGTGGTGCGCGCTCATCTCGCCGCCGTAGACGGCGTCCTCCCTGCGCATCATCTCTTTGATGAACGCGTGGCCGGACTTGCACATGACTGCGCGCCCGCCGGCGCGTTTGACGATCTCGAGCGTGTTCCACGTGAGCCGCGGGTCATAGACGATCGTCGCGCCAGGGTGCTTCTGCAAGAGCGCCTCCGCGAGCACGCCGACGATGTAGTACCCCTCGATGAACCGTCCTGCGTCGTCAAGAAAGAAGCAGCGGTCATAGTCGCCGTCCCAAGCGACGCCGAAGTCGTGGTCGCTCTTGATGAGCGCTTGTCTGATGTCCGCGCGGTTTTCTTCAAGGATAGGGTTGGGCACTCCGTTCGGAAAGTTGCCGTCCGGTTCGAACTGCATTTCCGTCACGTCGATCGGCAAGTGTCTTGCGAGCCTGCGCATGGCGATGCCCGCTGCGCCGTTGCCCGCCTTGGCCAGTACTTCGAGGGGTCGCATCTTTGCCGGGTCGCAAAACGTGAGCAGGTGCTGAATGAAGTCGTCGTAGACGTCTCTTTGTTCTTTGCTCCCTGCACCGTTCCTCTCCCACTTGCCCTCGTGCGCGCGCCGCTCGATCTCGCCGAGCCCTGAGTCGCTACTGATCGGCCGGCTCTCTGCGCGCACCATTTTCATGCCGTTGTCCTGCGGCGGGGTG
>DATLWQ010000328.1:0-1818 GCA_035576225.1 Fimbriimonadaceae bacterium
ACACGAACCTCTATGGCGACCCGTTTGCGATCAAGGTCTTCCAGGACGCGTTCACCGGATCCCCCCGCCCGCGCGACGTCGAAATTCCAGACCGAGTCAAGACCGACCCCGTCTACAACAAGGCGGCGCTGGAGGCCGTGCAGGAGTTCCCCGACGCCAAGGGCCGCGAACTGATCGACCACATCTACGACAAGGCGGGAGGTCTGACGACCGCTGCCAAGATCCACTACTGGACGGACTGGGTCGCGTGGTGGGCCGGGCGGTCGTACGTAGGGGTCATGGGCTACATGGACGTCTTCATCCTGGACGGCCCCGGCATGAGGGCGTCGAACGCGTTCTACCGCCTATCTTTGCTGCTCCTTGCTGCGTGCTTTGTGGGTTGGCTCCTGCGTCTACGCCAGGTCGAGGACGGAGCAGAGCGCGGTCTCCACGCTGTTGGGGCCGTACTGATCTTTGTGGTGCTGGCGATGTTCGTCAGATTCAACATCGTCTATTTCCAGGGCCAGGCAAGGTATCTCTACCCCGCTGTGGGACCGATTTCGGTCGGCTTTGCCTGCGGGCTTGCATATTGGCTCAGAGGGCGCCAGAAGTGGGCTTGGATGTGGGCCGCGACCGCCCTGTTCCTAGTCCAAGCCCTTGCGATCCAGGCGATGCTGGCCGCGTTCAGCCAGAGGTTCGTTTGAACCTGGTGACTCAGGCTTCTGGCCGGAACGTTCCCTGGTTCGAAAGGACCACCCGGCAAATGGGCCTGATTAGGTTCAACGAACCGGTTGTGGCCCCAAACCTGTCAGTAACATGGGGGGCGGCGACTTGCGTCAATTGAGGTTAGTGTTGTCGGCCGTACAAGAGACCAATCGAGCCATTGAGTTTGACGAGGACATCGTCCTGGTCGACCGCGTGCTCGATGGTGACGAGCAGGCCTTCCAGAACCTCTTCCACCGCTACCACGACAAGGTGTTCGCGATCGCACGAGGCGTGCTGCTCGACAGCGAGGAGGCGGCCGACGCGGTCCAAGAGATCTTCACGCTCGTCTACCGGAACGTCGGCAGGTTCGATCGCAGAGCGAGGTTCAGCACCTGGCTGTTCCGCATCGCCGTCAACAGGAGCATCCAGCAGGCCAGGAAAAACCGAAAGCACAAGAAGGACGTGCCTCTGGACGATGCAGAAGAGGCCTCGGTCGAAGTCGAATTTGAGACAGCCGGCGACCCCGAAGTCGAGTCGGCGATGATGCGGCTCCATCCTGCCGACCGGGCCCTCCTGACGCTCTTCTACTGGGACGAACTCTCCTTGAACGAGATCGGTGAATCGATCGGATGTTCCTCTAACGCCGCAAAGACGAGGCTCTTCCGCGCTCGTGAGCGGTTCCGCGTGCAGTACGAGACGGTCGCGCGGGAGGACGCATGAAGGTCCCGCGCGAAATCGACGAACTCATGTGGGAGGTCGCCGACGACAACGGCAACGAAGTTCTCTTGGAACAGTTCCGGTCGCGATATCCCGAGTTCGAGTGCGAACTGGACAAGCGAATCCAGATGGTCGTCGACCTCAAGGGTTCCCGGCCCAGCAAGATGCCTGAACAGTTCCGCCCTAGCAACGAGGTTCGTAACTTCGGGCCGAGCCGATTGGCCGTCGTAGGCGTCACCACTCTGGTGCTCTGCTCATTGACGTTCGCTGCCTACGCGCTCGTCCAGTACCAGAACGCGCGCCATATCGAAGAGCCGTTGATACCGCCGAGCGTCATTTTCACTCCGCCCAGTTACGTCGACGGCCCGACCGCCCAGAACGAGCAGCAGGATCCACCGAACGCCGAGCAGGAACAGC
>DATLWQ010000329.1:0-7178 GCA_035576225.1 Fimbriimonadaceae bacterium
CCCGCCGGTAGCACCGCTACGCGGGCATAATCTGGGCGGAAGAAGACGCAGCATGTCAGAGCCTGGAACCGAGACGACGCAGCAGAAGAAAAAGAAGAACTGGGCGCTCATTATCATTCTTCTCTTCTTGGCCGTGCCCGAGGCGTACGGCCTCTTCACTGTGATCACCAAAGGCTCGTGCGCGAAGAGCCCCAGCCCTAGCGCTCAACAAGTCAAGCCTTAGACAACTCTTCGGAAGGTAAGCGAGACGCGCCTTGCGCGCGGGACGATCGCGTTCGCGACGGCGTCCTTCTTTCTCTTGGCAATTCCGTGCCGCCACTCGTACCTTGCTGGCCCGCTCAAGACGACCAGGCTCCGTGGCTCAAGCCAAACAAGTCCCTTTTCGCCGGTTGGTGGTCGGTCGAAATCCATGACGATCCCAGAACCAAGAGACAGCGGCGCGATCGTTTCACCGAAGCACGGCTCGCAGTCGACGTGCTGCGCGATGCCCTGGCCCGGGAGATACTCGTTGGCGATCACTTGGTCGGGCGGTGTTTCAAAGACTCCCTCTCTTGCAAGCCTTTCGGAAATGTCTTGGAGCCATTTCGGCAGCGGACCGACGCCTATCGATCCGTCGATGCTCCGCGCTCTGTAGTCGTACTTGTAGCCAAAGTGCTGCACGCGCCGCGAGAGTTCCGTCGACCACGTCCCTGCATCGACGAATCCAAGCAGCACAGACTCTTCTTCGGGCGTCACAAGACCCCTGATATATCGGAGACCTTCGACTTTCGCGACCGCAGCCGTGTTTATCGCAGCGACAACTTCTCTAAATCCCTCATCCTGCTCGACTTCGAAGAGTCCCACCTGTCCCATATCGACTCAAGTCTATCGCAATGCGTCCTCACCCCCTCTCCATTGAGACAATGGAGAGGGGGAACCGGCCGCTAGACGCCGGGGGTGCCCCAAACGCCGCGGGCGTCCATGTGGTGGAAGAGCCACTTCTCCGTCAGGAAGAACGCGACCTCCTCCGTGTCCTCATAGAGCTTCTTGCTCACGCGGCGACCGCCGTGAGTCAGCACGAAGAGGCCGTGCTCGTCCTGGTTGGCCGAGACGAGGAACCACGCGTCCGGGTCTGTGAACCACGGGTTCGGGATCACCTCGGTGACCAGACCGCCGGCCCAGTTCGTGTCGTTGTCGCTACCTGCGGGCAGCAACTGCGACTTGGCCAGGCGGTTCGCTAGTCCAGCCAGACCGGTCGGAACGAACAGTTTGTACGGCCCCGTCACCGGGTCCGGGATGCCGCGATAGTTCACGACGTCCATGTTCTTTTCGACCGCCTGCTCCAGGGTCAGCACCGAAAGATCGACGTCGGTATTGAGCGCGCCGACGCCGCGGTTGCTCCATGTGCCACCGTTGTAGGGGTGGTCGACCGCGATGAGCGCCTTGCCGTCCGGCCCGACGTACTCCGCCGCGATCGAGGTCGCGTTGTTGAAGACGTTCGCAGCCGTCGACTCCTTGGTCATCTCCATCGCCTTCGCCATCTTCTTGGCGACGCGCTTGGTGACCCCGTACTGGTCGGTCTCGAGCGCCTCGAACGAGGTCTTCCACCCCAGTCCGCGCTTGACCCAATAGTAGTCCTTGTTGTTGACGGTCGCAAAGGTGTCGGTCGGGATCGGCGTCGCCTCAGTGACCTGCGGCGCGTAGCCGAAGCCTCCCTCCTGGTACATGCGGATGAACTCCTGCGTCGTCTTCTCGTTGTGCCAGCCCACCTTGCGGTAGAGCCGTCTCTGGTTCTGGCTGAAGATCGGGAAGAACTTGTCCACCCCGGCCCTGGCCAGTTCTGCGTGTGTTGCAATGACGTCTGCCATGTGTTGTGCTTTCTCTCCTTCTTGTTAGTCGTCGTCTTCGGTCGCGCCCAGCCCCCGCGTCACTTCGATGCTCGTTTCGTCGCGCACCATGTCGCCTTCTGGCGGCAGGGAGTGCTCGCGTAGCCGGTCGGCCCTTTCCAGGCTCTCCCGCTGCCTGCGCTCGTACTCGTCCCTGGGGCAACCCATCACCGCGAAGCGGTTTGTCTGCTTGGCGACGCCGTAGCCGCGATCCCTGTGGTAGTCGACACGCTCTTGCGTCTCCTGCTCCAGGCTGACGATGCGGTAGTGGTAGTTGGGATCGTCCACCGGCACACTTCCACGCGCGACCGACTTGGTGTCGGCGACTGGGTCAGGGCGCTGCTCCCTTCTCGGCGACCTGCTCACAACGTCATTCCCTTCATGAACTCCTCAAAGTCCATGTGCTCGCCAAGTCCCGAGCGTTCGTAGGCGGCCCGCTGCGCGCGCATCTCTGCTGTGAGTTCCTGGCCACCGCTTCCGCCGACGTCTTCGCTGCCAGGAAGTGGCACGCCTTTGTTCGCGCTAACGATCGCCTCGATCTTTGTGTCCACCATGTCGCGAAACGCGGGGTTGTTGTCGTACTGCTCCGTAGCACCGTCACCCAGCGCACGGATGAAGCCGTACACTTGGCTCGCTACCCGCTCTCCTCGATCGCGCATCTCACGTTGGGCGAGCGCCGCGCGGAGGGGGGCGATCGCCTCCTCCGTCGTCTTGGCCACGATTTCGCGGACGCGCACGTCGATGTCGTCCTGCTGTGGCTGTTCCTCTTGGTTCGTTTCTTCGTTCATTGTTCGTTGTTCTTGTTCTGTTCGGCGACATCGGCACGTAGTGCGTCGGCGATCTCACCGTCTGTAAAGAATCGCAGGAAACGCACCTCTGTCTGTGCCCGTGCCACCGCGGCCATGTCGCTCGGATCGGCAGCAAGCAACGCCTGGTTGGCGTCCTCCTGCGCTTCTTGCAGAAACGCGATCATCCAGCGCCACTCCGGGGCGGCGAGCCACGCTCTCATAGAGGACTCGCCGACCCCGGGCTCTCTCTGCCCCTTAGTTCTCATCGCTGACTTTCCTCAGCCGCTCGACGTTGACCGGCAGTTGCATTGCGTTCACTACTGCGTCTTCGACACGCTCGTAACTGAATCCAGAGTTCGGGTCTGCGGCGAGTTTGAGCAGGGCCTGCAGTTTTTGCAAGAGGGTGTCCGGCGCGTTGGCCGGGGTCTTGCCAGCGGCGGCCCAGCGGGCACCAAACCGCACGGCCTCGAAGAAGGTGCTGTCGAGCAGGTTCCTGTACGCCTGCCGCACGACGTTCGGGTGCGCCCGGAGCAGACCATGCACGAATGCCCACAGATTCTCCAAGAAGTCCCCGCCGAAAGCGGCGTACGAACCCTCGTTTTGGCGGGTCGACTCGATCAGCGCTTTTGCGGCCGTCGCCGTCTGGCTCTGTAAGAACTCCTGTCCGATAGAGAGTTGGCTCACGCCTGTCTGCGCATCGATCTGGTTGTCGACGATCTTCATCACGTCCGGCATCGAGCCGGGATCGAAACGGACTGGGATCTCCTGGACGCGCACGTCGTAGGGCGTCTCATAGAGTTGGCCGAGGTTGATCGACTGGAGTTTCTTTCCGAGCGATCCGCCAGAGACGACGATCGGGTTGGCCACCGTCGCCATGCTACCAGCCGCGAGCAGGTTGAACATGTCGTTCTGCAGGAGGCAGAGCCCGACGATGTTCTGTGCGACCGAACTCGCCGGCCACCACTTCCCCTCTTCGTCGTGGAACCGCAAGTCAAAGTACCACGGCTCATCATAGGGGTACGGCTCCACGAGCAGCACCATTTGCGCCGTCACCGAAACGACCGCTCGATACCAAGCTGTGTGGCCATCGACTTCCAGTCGCACAAGCGCTTCAAAGAGTTCCGCCAGATCGTCGCACTTGTTCCCCGTCGGAATCAGTGCCTCCGACCTGTCATAGGCGGGATCGCGGCCGCTCGGCTCGTCGTCGGGGTTCGCGCCGGTCAACTTTTCGACGTTTGCAGCCTTGGCAACGAGCGGGTACTGGCCGGCACGAACGCGTTCCTCGAGTTTCCACAGCGGTACGTAAAATCGGTGTCCGACTAGGTTCGCGTCGCTCAGAGAGAGGTTGTACGTCGGGGCGACCACAAAGTCGTTGGGGTGGATGTGATCGAGACGCACGCCGCCTTCGGTCATGCGAGCACGCACGACCGAAACGCCGGTAAGCGCCGTGGTTGTGAGCGCGCGGCGCAGGACGCGCGGAAAACCCGCACGCTGCATGACGGCGTGCAGACCCTGTTCCAAAGCGGAAGCGACCGCTTGGTCGCCGTCCTCCGGGAGTGCCTGAACCCAGGGCGACGGCGATGTGAGCGCTGTCATCGTCGTGTTGACGATGCGATTGATGCGCGGGCTCATGATCGGAACCGTGCGCGGCTCGAAATTCTCGAAGAGACGCACAGCGGCAATCCCCGGTTCGTTTCGGTAGACCTGTTCGTTCTGCGCCCATCGATCCTTCAGACCGATCCGTGCCTCCTCGGCGGCAGAAATCTCTCCGCACAAAAAGTCCGTGAGAACCGTTGATCCCTTTGTTACTTCGTTCTTGCTAAACTTGACAGCCATTTCTTGCTTGCGATCGGCGCCCGCACGAGCGCCATTCTTTCTCCCCTTTCTTGCTGGGCGTCCTCAAATCCGTCGAAGCGCAGCGTGTAAGTGCGCAGCCCCTGGACACACACCCGTTCTCCCAGATGCGGACTTGACCACTCGTCGCCACAGCTGGCGAGCACTCTTGCAACCTGCGAGTACGTCAGTCGTAGGCTCGCGATGACCGATCCGAGGGGAGGGTGCCGCTCCTGCGGCACCGCTCGCCGGCACGGTGTCAGCGGACTGACACCCTCCTCTAAGACCTGCCGTTCTACCAACATCCACCCCGGTGCAGGGGCGATGCCCTCGGGCGTCAACTTTGCGACGACGCTCTCCCACCACGGCTTGACGACACCCACCATGCGGCATTCGCGCCCATCGGGCGAAAGGCCGGAATAGTACGCACCGTGGTCGGGGGCCAGCACGACTACGTCGCCTGGCTCAACACCGACGACGCCACTGCTGACGGCGGTCGCAACGTCCGGGTCGTACCACTCGCGGTCGGGCAGGAGCACCTCGCGACCTCTGTTGAGAGGGTGCGAGAGCGCGGCGATCCGTCCGGGAAGGGCCGTTACGCCACATTCGGGCGCGTGCCTATCAATCTCATCGTATGGCCGCAGCCACAGGACGTCAGTGTGTGAAGTGCTCAATCCTTGTTTGAAACCGCGTGCCGTGCAGGCGCTATTCGGCTTCCTTTTCTGTCGCCTGCCCCGCGGTACGAATGACTCCGATACCGAGCGTCAGCCACGCCACGTCCTCGATGAACGAGCGCGCTAGCATGAGACCCGTCATGTCCAGGCCGTAGAACTTCCCTTTGCCGTATGTCAGCCACATCAGATCCACGATGAACTTGCCCAAGCCGATGACGACCACCAACAGCGCCGCCCATCGCACGCCGCTGTAGCACATCAGCGCCAGGTAGATGGGCACGGCCAGACCGACGAGCACCCAGACGGCCTGCCTCACGGAAACTCCTCCGTGGGCGTGGTACCAGACGAAGTAGTCCGCCGCCGCCCAGACCGCAAACGCGATGACAGCACAGAAAGCGATCAGGAGCCAGCGCGGTCTCTGAGGCATGTCCACCCTCTAATCGTACCGGTAGTTCTCGCGCGTGAACGCGATCATGAGGATGCAAAGAAACGAGAGCGCGACGAGGCCGTACTCGCAGGGGTAGCCCGCGACCGCGAAGTTCGGTAGTATCCCGACTTGGGCAAGGTCGAACTCGCTGCCCTTACTGACGGATTGCACTGTCCGGTCCGCCCAGAGCCCGATGGTCGGGAACACGACGACCAACAGGAGCGAAAGCATCGTCACGATCCATTGCATGGACTTCTGTTCGCCCCTCACCATGCCTACCGCCTGCCTCATCCCAACGAAGGACAGACCGAGGAGGGCTGCGGCGAAAAGGAACTGCGAATACCTGGCGAACGTGAACGAATAGTCGTGCTCGTGTGCAGCCGTCCACACTCCGACCCCGACGAGGACGATCCCGACCATCAAGTGCGCGGCCAACGTAAAATAGGTGACGAACGTCGTCGACGAGACGCTGAAGAGCACGCCCGGCAACTTGTTCATCGCGAAGACCATCGCGAGCGCGAGGACGACGATCGCACCGAGTTCCACCCGCGTTTCGCCCAATCCCGCCATGTCGGACTGGGTGGTCAGCCTCGGCAAGCCAAAGTCAGACTCGACGCCAATGGTCTCCAGACTGAAACCGAGCACCGTTGGCGAACTGCCTTGGGGCGCCTTGTCCTTGTAGTCGGTGTACGCGCGGTAACCCCACCCACCTAGGAGAACCAGCACGATCAGGAGCGTGCCGAGCAGCGACTTGACCATGGCCTTTCCGACCATTGTATTCTGAAACTCTACAGAATGCGCGCTTGAGAGCCGAGTCGGCTGTGCGAAACGAGTTCAAACTCTGCGCTCGCGCGGAGCGTGGCCACAATGTAGCGAAGCGCATCCAGGCGGTGGAACTTCGCCTTGTCACGGATCGTGTCGAGCGGCTCCCCTCGGTCGTCCACTTCGCGGGAGTACGACTCGACCTCGGCAAGGAGCCGCGCACAGGAGTCAAAGAACTTCAGGCGACCGGTCTTGATCTGGCGGTACACGCGCTGGATGCCGACCTCGACCTCCCGAACGGGGGGCCGTGCCACGGGCAGCCCTGCTGCGATATAGTCCTTGCGCCACTCGGCCTCGCTCCACGATCCGCCGACGCAGAGGTCGAAGTCGCCGCCCTCGGGCAAGGCCTTGTTACGGACCGCGCGCACGTGCTCCTCCACGCTCCGCCCTCCGGCGTGGTAGGAGCCGTACGCGTAGAGGTCCAAAGTGTTCGGATCCTCTGCTAGAAAAACGGCGGCGGTGTTCGTCTCACCAAAGTCCACACCGATGTGGCGAGGCCAGTGAGCCGGCACGTCGAACGGCACGACGACGTTGCGCCTGTTTTCAAAACTGTCGTAGACCGCTCCGGCCGGTCGCGAGAACTCACCCTCGTAGAAGAGCGAGAACCGCCACGCAGGCATCTCACGCCGCGCGCGGTCAAACTCGTCTTTCGGAAAGGCGGGATTGTCGATCGACCGGAAGCGGACGACTGCAACGTCGCTGCGACGTCCGGCGAGAGCGTCGTCGCACAGATCCTTCAGCCACCCGCGGACGGTATAGGGAGTGGTGG
>DATLWQ010000330.1:0-1747 GCA_035576225.1 Fimbriimonadaceae bacterium
CTTCTGTCTTCTGTTTTCTGTCTTCCGTCTTCTGTCTTCAAGTTCGAGCGTGGTCTTGGTTCCAAAACTGTCCATCTGTGTTCCTTGGCGCGCAGTAGCCGCGAGTGTGGCCACAGGTTACCTTTGGCCACCCCACCCGCCCGGGAGCGCGAATTGCGTTGCCACGGGCGTTAGCTTGCCCACTTTCGACTTTGGACTATCGACCTTCGACCCTGGGGGAGGGTGTCGCTCCTGCGACACCGCGCCCGCGCACTTTCGACTTGCGACTTTCATCTTTAGACTTCCGAAACCCGAACCCCCAAACCCCTCTCCCTTCAGGGAGAGGGCAGGGTGCGGGCGATTCCCTGCTAAACTAACAACCACAAGGCGACAAAAATGTTGGGAGCACTGATCCTCATTGCGCAAACCGCCCAGGCGAGGGACTTCGACCACGCCGGCGCGCCTGTCCAGCGCGTCATCGAACAGATCGCGAAGGCGTACGGCGAAAAAGCAAAGGCCGACGGCACGCTAAGCCGCGACTACCTCATCCTCGACCTGCGCAACGAGACCTTCGAAAGGGCAAAGAGCCTCATAGCAAAGACCCTCAACGCCTCGTGGCAACAAGACAAGCACGGCACCTGGATCCTGCATCGCTCGAAGCAACAAGAACAGCAGGACGAGCACAAGGAGTACGAGGCCAGGGTCGCGGCGATTAAGAGATATCAAGCGGCTATCAAGGTTCCGGCACGATTGAATGGAAGGATCACGGAAGACTTCATCACCCAGGTCGTTGCTGCGACGACACTAAACGACAACAAACAGATGTCTGACCTCTTCCAGCGCTCACCTGCAAACCGAGCGTTGGATCGTCTATCAAAAGAACTCGATCCAGAGTTCCTCGCATCACTGCCCACTTCTGGCGTCGTACTGCTGTCCGCCTATGACACGGTAGGCACGATCGCGATGCCGAAGGCGGCGAGGGACATAATCGGAGAGGCGCTAGCCGACCAGAACGCGCTCGCGGATGTCATGGATATCAAGGCTGGGAGCGTCAAGCGTCACTTCCAGTTCTCTCGGCTCGCAGATGATCGCGCCCAAACGTACATTGTTGTATCGGGCGCGACGGGAATGCCAGAGTCGCTGTCTCTGCCGCTCAAAAGCGGCCAAGGGAGCCTCGAGGTCTCCGGAGGGGCACTGCTCATGCAGATCGATCCGGACAGGCCGCCGCTCTACACGTGGCCCGATTCGCTGAAATCACCGCTCGTGCTCAGTGACCAAGCACGGGAGTTCAATCGCCTTCGCCCGCTGAACTTCTCGTCCAGTGCGCAGGTGACCAAGCCGAGCGATGCGCTTCTCAGTTACTTTCTCGATACGCAGGACAATGACGTCTACGACCTCGTCGTAGGAGCCGCAGTGCGCCAGGCCGCCGACGCGGAGCACAAGAGTTACGTCGTCAGCGCGAGCGCAACGATGCTCGGTCAGGGAATGCGTCTTTCGCGAAAGACGCAGTGGACGCTCAGGGATGCGCTCACCATCCTCTTTCCTCCAGAGTTCGCAGATGTGCAGAGGACGGAGAGCGCCGTGACGATCCGGCCGACGATGCCCGTCTCCTCGAGAGCCGCAGAGTATGACCGCGCGGACTTCGCGCGGGCTCTCAATTCGCTCGAACACAGGGACAAGAACGCCGTTGAGCCGGTGTCGGCAGTCGCGTTCGAGTCCTCCGGGATGTATTCTCGCGCTCGATCTTGGCTCTCCTACCTCTCGCGCG
>DATLWQ010000331.1:0-2273 GCA_035576225.1 Fimbriimonadaceae bacterium
GCCAAGCCCACTCCAAGATTAGGTTTCCCATACAAAGTAAGGCCCCTCGAAGACCACGAGGTGATAGGCCGTAGGTGTAAGCACGGCAACGTGTTCAGCTGAACGGTACTAATTGGCCGAGGGCTTAAGAGTCAACTCTCCCCGGTGCCTTTAATGCGCAATCTACTCACCCGTGCGACTGTCAAAGTGGTCTGGCCCACAGGGCTACAACCACATACGGTTTCTTTTCGTGTGACCATGGCGAGAGGGCCACACCCGTTCCCATCCCGAACACGGAAGTTAAGACTCTCAGCGGCGGAAGTACTTGGAGGGCGACCTCCTGGGAGATATGCACGTTGCGCGGAAAGATAAATTTGAAAGCCCCGGCCGTATTCGGCCGGGGCTCTTTCTTTTTCCTTTGGCCCGTGCAGTCAATACGTAATGATCGGCTTTTTGAACTTCTTGTCGTCGATCTTGACGCCGGTCTTCAGCGACTTGATGATGAAGTCGCCGCGGGTGAACTCCTTGTCTAGCGTCATCTGCACAGTCCGCCACACAAGGTACGTCTTCGGGTCGATGTAGTACTCGACGTACACGCCGACGGTGGGCGCCGTCTCCTCTAGGACCCACCAGGTGCGGTCGTTCCACTTCTCGTTCTTGCGGATGGCGAGTTTGCTGTCGTGCATGTTGTCCCCATCGGCGGTCGAAAGTTGGCGCTTCCAGTCGTAGAAGTTGATCAGTTCGAGGTTTGCCCCAGCCAGGACGTTGCCCATGGTGTCGTTGCTGAACCGCGCCTCCCTGACGTTCGTAGAGCCACTACGCACCGCGTAGATCGTCTTGCCGTCTGTGACCACGCTCACGGAGTTGTCATCGGACGTGATGTCGATGTACATCTGGTTCGGGCTCTTGAAGCCGCCGACCATCTTGATCGAGAGATCGCCGTTGTCACCGACCAGCGTCGATTGCATGGTGAACGTGGCGGTGCCGAGGTCCTTGTACGCCTTTCGCATGCTGGAGAGAAGGTCTTCGACCTCCTTGCTCGCGGCAAAGGACGTGGCCGCAAGGGCGAGGAGTGCAAGGGCTGCGATCGTTCGTTTCATTATTCTGCTCTAAGGACGGTTTTCGCCGTCCGTTCGCGCCAAAAGCCCGGCGCCGTAGACCCCGGCTGAATCGCCGAGTAGGGGCCTCACCACCCGAAGGCGGGGGCCATCGTGAAAAACGTGCTTGCGGAGCGCGATGGTTCCCATATCGTACAGTTCGTCGGTTAGGCCGACGCCGCCGCCGAGGACCACAACGTCGGGATCCAGGATGTTTACGACGTAGGCCAGGAGCCTACCGAACTCCGAGCACAGTCTTTCGACGGTTGAGGCTGCGTGCTTGTTTCCACCGGTCCTAGCGGCCGCTACAATATCCTCCAGGCCCAGGGTTTCTCCGGAGAGTCTGTGGTAGTACCCTTCCAGCGCCGGGCCGCTCAAAACGGTCTCCACGCAGCCCCGCCTACCGCAGTAGCACGGTTCGCCCTCCGCGTCGGCAGTGATGTGCCCCCACTCGCCGGCGATCCCGTTCGCTCCCGCCCAGGCCCCGCCGTCCAACACGAGCCCGCCGCCCACGCCGGTGCCCAAGATCACCCCAAACACGCACCGGTGGCCCCGGCCAGAGCCCAAGTGCGCCTCGGCGAGTGCGAAGCAGTTCGCGTCGTTGGCCACCACGGCATCGCTACCGACCTCCTGGGAGAGGTCGCTGGGCAGGGCACGGCCGTTGAGGCAGACCGTGTTGCAGTTGCGCATAAGCCCTGTGGCGGGGTCGCACGAGCCCGGTGTGCCGAATCCGATACGTGTGGGCCGAGAGAGTCCAGTCTCGGCCTCGAGGCGCTCTACGACCTCCGCGCAAGACCGTAGGACCTGTTCGTAGCCGTCCTCCGCGCGGGTGGGCACGCGGATGCGCGCAAGGGTCGAGCCGCCGTCGAACACGGCGCCCTCGGTCTTCGTTTCGCCCAGGTCGATGCCCCACAATGGGCCCACGCTTGGATCGTACCGGGCATAATGCCGTTCATGACGCTAACCACAGGATCAAAGGCACCGGACTTCTCACTCAAGTCGGCCAACTATGAAGGCGGCGAGAAGGACGACATCGGGCTCTCGACCGTCAGACTCAGCGATTTCCATGGCAAGTCGAACGTCGTCCTGCTCTTCTTCCCGGGGGTGTTCACGCCTCCCTGCACTGAAGAGATGTGCACGGTGACAGCCCTGGGCGGCGATCTGGAACTCCTAGGTGCGACGGTGTTGGGGATCAGC
>DATLWQ010000332.1:0-4864 GCA_035576225.1 Fimbriimonadaceae bacterium
CCACCCGGCGTAATAGAAGAAGTGCTGCGCGACCAGCGGCAGGTCCACGTCGCGCGACTCACGGATCGGCTTGCCACCATCGATGCTCTCCAGTACCGCTAGTTCGCGCGAACGCTCTTGGATCAGCCGCGCGATGCGATAGATCGCCTTGCCCCGCTCCTTCGGTGACGCCTTGCACCAGTGCTTCTCATAGGCCGCGCGAGCCGCACGCACCGCAGCGTCCACGTCTTTCT
Organism: Fimbriimonadaceae bacterium; assembly: GCA_035576225.1. Classification (GTDB taxonomy): domain Bacteria; phylum Armatimonadota; class Fimbriimonadia; order Fimbriimonadales; family Fimbriimonadaceae; genus JADFMN01. The sequence goes on from DATLWQ010000332.1 coordinate 234, forward strand.
TCGAGCCGAGAGCGACTTTCGCCAGTCGCTTCTCCGTCGATGGATCGATCGTATCGAAGTACTTCCCCTCCTTAGGTGGCACAAACTTCCCGCCGATGAAGTGCCCGTACTGCGCCTTTATCTTCGCCAGAGACCGGCTCTCCGGAGCAGGGGAGTAATCCCACCCAGCGTGCCCGTTCCTTCCGGTCTTTTGTCTCGTCGTCGTCTCCGCCATCCGCTCAGTCCAAAGTGTAATACTCAGCCGACTGGTAAGCGCCAGTCCGTTGCTTCGTCAGTTGCATCAGCACGTCGTTCAGCAGGCTGCTCGCGCCGAACCGGAACAGATCCGGGGTCAGCCACTCGTCGCCCAGGGTCTCCTTGACCATCACCAAGTAGTGTAGGGCCTGTTTCGCGCTTCTGATCCCTCCGGCCGGCTTCATTCCGACCTTGCGCCCCGTGTCCCACCAATGTTCGCGGATCGCTTCCAGCATCACCAGCGTCACGGGCATCGTCGCTGCGGGACTCACCTTCCCCGTCGAGGTCTTGATGAAGTCCGCGCCAGCCTCCATCGCCAAGTGGCTGGCGCGCCGTACGCTGTCGTAAGTCTCCAGTTCGCCCGTCTCGAGGATCACCTTGAGGTGCGCCGGCCCACACGCCTCCTTCACTCCGGAGATCTCGTCGAACACAGTGCGGTAATCGCCTTGCATGAACGCACCACGGTTGATGACCATGTCGATTTCGTCCGCGCCGGTCTCGACTGCGCGGCGTACTTCGTCTAGCCGTTCGTCGAACGGGATCTGCCCACTCGGAAACGATGTAGCCACGCTAGCCACTTTGACCGTTGAACCAGTCACTGCGCTCTTTGCGACACTTACCAGGCTCGGATACACGCATACAGCCGCAACAGCGGGGACACTCGGGTCGCGCGGGTCCGGCCGCACCGCCTTCGTGCACATCTGTCGCACCTTTCCAGCCGAGTCGCTCCCCTCGAGCGTCGTCAGGTCGGTCATCGAGACCACCATTCTCAGCCCCTGGACTTTCGAGTCGGTCTTGATGCTGCGCTTGGTGAACTTCGCGGCACGAGCCTCCGCGCCGACCTGGTCCACAGGGCGGTCGAACGCGCCAGGCGCCAGCAGGCTCGCAAGGCTCGGTCGTGGCATCGCGGTCGCAGTCTACTTGAGCAAACTGCCGATACGGGCAGTGCGCAAACTAAGATTGCGGGCCCTCTGGACTCCCACTTTTGGGGTAGTTCGAGATTTCTGGAAATCCCATAAATGCGGGATGACAGCATTTCGCACATTGTGCGAGAATCCGAGTGAATATGGGCTCCGGGCAAGCGGGCCTAGTTAGGAGGAACGAAACCTGACGGGAGGGACGTTCGCGCTGATGCGCGGGCGGCCCGTCCTCCAGGTTCAAACGACAACTCCTAGCACTCAATTTGATCTGATAGACTCTTTGCGCTGCGTCGGTTTGCCTATGGCCGTCGCGACAAGGAGCGGCCAAATTGGATAAGGAAACCAGGCGCGTGCGCGGAACGCGCGCCGGCCAAATACTTGAACTAGCCTCCCAAGGGCTTACCGACAAAGAAATTGCAAAGAACCTCGGAATCGCGGTCGGTACCGTCGGTTCCCACTGGAAGAAGATACGTCAAGAGTACGGGATGACTTCGCGCACGGGCATCATCGCGCGGTGGTTGTCTGACAGGTCGCCCCAAACCGCAGAACTCCACGCGGCTTCGGAGGAGCTCCTTCGCACGCACCGGACTCTCGCGGAGGTCGAATCGCTTGCACGGCTCAACGAACTGTTGCACCACACTCTCTTCTGGTCGACGACGTGCTTGTACTCGATGGATCTACATGGAGCCTTCAAGTGTCTCTACATCAGCAAGTCGGTCGAGAAACTAGGATGGACCCGAGAGGAATGGACGAACGGAAGCATTAAGATCGCTGAGATCATCCATCCGGACGATGTCCTCGCGCCGTTCGCCGCCCGGGCGGAGTGGGCCAAAAAGGGAGGGCGCTGCGCCGCTTACCTCTACCGTCTCATGACACCTGCCCGCGGAGACGTTTGGTTTTACGACAGGCAAGGCATCTCCGCCAACACCATCTACGAACCCGGATACTCGCTCGGCCTCGCCACCGACATGACGCCTCTTATCGATAAAGGACTCTTGACGCCAAAGGCAACCTACTGGCTTTTTGACGACGAACTACCGGATTCGTGGTAGCCGCGCGTCTGTCCATGCCCAAAAACTAGGATAGGCCCGGCGGAGACGCACCCACTATCATTGTTAATGTGGGGTTTATGCCGCTTCTGGCCTGGCCACACGGTACGAGGAGCATGCGCTGTCTCGACAGCGGGGATACCATAGGGGGGAGGGCTCCTCTCCCAGAGCGACATCGCAACGATGCACAACGGGCCTCATCAACCTCTACCTCGAAGGTAGAATCCGGCTCGCATTCGGGTAGGTCATGGGCGACCAACCTCGAGGCAAACGAATATCGGGATGTGGCTCAGCTTGGTAGAGCGCCTCGTTCGGGACGAGGAGGTCGCAGGTTCAAATCCTGTCATCCCGACCATCTGCGTCCATCTGTCAGAATCTGGCCGTGATCAGCCAGCCTATCTTCCCCGAACCGATCCAGGTCGCCGGGAACGTCGCCGGCGGCCGATACGGCGAGATTGTGCTGTTCATTCGCAAGACTATGCTGGGGCACTGCGCCTCGGTCGGGCTCGTCTGCCTATCGGCCGTGCTCTTCGGTGAGCCACAGCCCATCAAGATCCTTGCAATAATCTTCGTCGCCAGCCTGCTCGCATTGACAGCCGCCCGCAGGTTCCTGAAAGGAGGCACGCCAGGCAATTTTGCCAGCATTTTGCTTCTGGCCCCCACGATCTGGAGCCTCGGCGGGCTCGTCCGTTACGGGTGGGACGCCGGACTCCCCGTCTGGATCCTGGCCAGCGGGTACCTGTGCGCCCTGATCTACGGGCTCGTTTCGGGAAAGGATTTCAGTTTTGTTGGACAGTTTGTCATTACAACAGTTGTAATGGCAATTATCTTGCCCTCCACTGTACTTCTTGGTGCAGTCCGAGCCTCGGACGCCCTGCTCTGGGGCTGCGTCACGCTCGCCTATGTGTTCTTCTTCGTCTACGACCTGGCGGCGCTCCTCAGCAGGCGCCGCCCTGGCGAAGCCGTGGCGGCCGTTGCCGACCTGTACCGCGACCTCCTCAACTTCGTGACCTACTCGGTCAGGATCGCCCTGCACTGGCGGAGGTTCAGGTTTATTTGATCGTCCGCGTCACCGCCTACCTGCGCTCCCACAGGCTCGAGGACGCTAAGACAGCCGTCTCAAACGTTGGTGTGAACGGGCTCACCGTCACCGACGTCCGCGGGAGCGGCAGTTCCCCGGAGCGGGCTTCGACCCTCGCCGGCCAGGACATCCTGATCGCCCTGCCACTCCGGTCCAAACTCGAGGTCGTCGTGCCCGAAGAACTGACTGAGCCGGTCATCGAGGCGATATTGGGCTCGATTCGGACAGACGAGCCGGGCGACGGCAAGGTCTTTGTAGAACCCGTTACGGAGGTCGTCCGCATCAGAACCGGCGAGCGCGGCCTGGACGCAGTGTGACGCCGCCAGGTTTCTCGCGTCATAATTACAAGCGGGTGCTTTTTGATGTTGAAACGTGTTTTTGGAACAGTCACGCTTGCTTTGTTGGCCTTTGCCGTCTGTCAGGCGCAAATGGTCCTCAACATGGGAACAAAGGACGGCGACACGATCTCCGGCGAGAAGGATTTCCGGGTCACCGTTCAGTCCCAGAGCCGGGTCTCGCAGGTTGAGTTCTACGTCAACGATAACCTCGTCTTCACGGACGACAGCACGCCCTACGAACTGAAACTCGACACCCTCAACTACAATGACGGGCCTCTCAAGGTCACGATCGCTGCCTATAACGCCGCCGGGGAGTCGAAGAAGGTCACCCTGACGCTTAAGGTCGATAACGGCCTCGCCCTCGGCGTCAAGCACCACGTCGACATTGCGGACAAGGACCTGGTCAACCAGAAGTGGGACGACGCTATCGCGGCGCTGCGTGTCGCCCTCAAGATCGATGCCAAAGACAACACAGCCCGCATGGCCATGGCCCGGGCCTACTTCGGGAAAGGTGTCTACGATCTCGCCGAAAAGTACGTGCGTGACGTCATGGAGAGCGACCCGGCCAACCTCGACGCGCAAAACCTCCTGGCCGGCATCAGCCTACGAACCGCCTTCAAGGCGATTGGGGGCGCAGACCGTGACCACACCATCGATACGATTTCCGAGGCGTTCAAGACCGCATCACAAGTCCGCCGCGGCGCGCTCATGGATCGCGTCGCCAAGTTCGGCACCGTCACCGACGACAACCGGATGGCTTATATCGACCTCATGAACGAGGCAGGACGCTACTCGCTTTCCATCGATCAACTGTCGGCGATGTTCGGCAAAGACGAGTCGGATCCCGAGGTCGCTGACCGCCTGCTTTACGCACAGGTGCGTGCTGGGAGGTTCGTCGACGCACAGGTGACGCTCACCAAGCACCTGCGACGAGGCGAGCCGGACGCGTATGGCTACGCGATCAAGTCCATCATCGACGACTGGTTTGGCGACCAGCGGGGATCGATGG
>DATLWQ010000333.1:0-12774 GCA_035576225.1 Fimbriimonadaceae bacterium
GACACGTGGTTCAGCGAACAGTCGCTGCACGACTCCGGCGCGGTACAAGCAGAGATCGACCATCTGGTCAAGACCGGCGCAGCGGATGAGGAACAGCACCGTGTCAAGATACAGTTCGGCAAGGGCGGCGAGATCAAGGACGTCGAGATAGAAAGGCAGGTGACCGACGACGAAGACCCCCTCCTCTTGCGCGAAGCGGAGGAGGAGGGGGCAGGGGGTGGAGGTTCCACCGGCGGCAGCCGAGAGACGCCCACCCTCTGGCTCCGCTCCACCAAGTTCGGCGACGACATGGACCGGGTGCTGCGCCGTCGCGACGGGCGCCTCACCTACATAGCCAGCGACGTCGCCTACCACAAGGACAAGTTCAACCGCCCGCCGAACGCCGACAAACTGATCACCGTGCTCGGCCCCGACCACCACGGCTACATCGGGCGGCTGCAGGCCGTCGTCGCCGCCGACCTCCTTGGCTCTGACGAGGCCCCCTCCCTAGCCCTCCCCCAAGGGGGAGGGAACGGCGTCTTCGACGACAACGACGCGAAAATTTGGAGGGACGCCAAGGAGAAGCGGGCCTGCCTCGATGCGCTCGCACTCGCGAAGGAGAGACTCGAGGTGCAGATCTTCCAACTCGTGCGGTTCGTCAAGGACGGCAAGCCCGCGCCGATGCGCAAGCGCGACGGCAACATCTACGCGCTCATCGACCTCATCAACGAGATCGGCGAGAAGGTCCGACCAGACGGTTCAACAGAGGAGAAACAGACCGCGGGGCGCGACGTCGCGCGCTTCTTCTATCTCATGCGGAGCCACGATACGACCTTCGACTTCGACCTCGACCTGGCCGAAAAGCAGAGCGAGGACAACCCGGTCTTCTACGCCCAGTATGCGCACGCACGCATTTGTGGCGTGATCGACAAGGCCGCGGAAGAAGGACTCCCCCTCTCCGTTACCCTAACGGACAGGGGACAGGGGGGTGAGGACACCAGCCTCGACCTGGCGCTCCTCGACCACCCAAAGGAGAAGGCGCTGATCCTCAAACTTCAAGACCTCGGCAACGAGATCGAGCGCAGTGCAGAGGACTATGGCGTGAACCGCCTGACCACCTACGCGGTCGAACTTGCGCGCACCTACCACCACTTCTATGACGCGTGCCGCGTCGTGCAGACCGACCAGCCGGAACTCTCGAAAGCGCGCCTGGCGCTCTGCGTCGCGACTCGTCTTGCATTGAGGGCTACGTTCGACCTGCTCGGCGTTTCCGCCCCCGAGCGGATGTAACTGCGCGCCTATTTGTCCGGAACTTCGATACGGCCACCGGTCTGCGTGGTCGGAAGAGTGAACGAGACCCAGAAGTTGCCGGCAATCGACGACATACGTATGACCCTGTCGTTGCTGGCGTCGTGGACGTAGATGAACGAGTCGCCCTCGACACTCATAAATGTGATGTCGCCGAACTGGCCGACGCCGGTTCCCTTCGTGCCGTAGGTCGTCCAAAAGCCGCCGGCGATCGTAAAGAACTTGCAGATCCGGTGGTTGCCGGAGTCCATCACGTAGATGAACCCGTTCCCATCGATGTCAACGTCGCTCGGTTTGTCGAACTGACCGACGCCGCTGCCAGGAGAGCCGAACGTCCTCCAGTTTGCGCCGAACATGTCCGTGAACCGGTCGATGCGCGAGAGGCCCCTGTCCGGCACATAGATGGCACCGTCGACCCCGATCGTGATACTCGCTGGGTCCCAAAACTGGTTTTGCCCCGTGCCCATCGTGCCGAAAACGATCTTGCCGCCGCCGGACATGTCGTCCACGCGCACGATCCGACGGTTGTTATAGTCCAGCATGTAGATCTTCCCGTTAGCGTCCACATCGATGGAGGCCGGGGTGAAGTCCAACTGGAGTTCGACCCTCCCGAAACCTGAAAGGTCGTCGACGCGCACGATCTTGGTGCCGATCGCCATATAGACCCGCTCCTGTTTGTCGATCGCGACGTCGGTCGCCGCTCCGCCGCCTGGATCGTTGTACGTCCAGTACCAGGAGCCGTCGACGTCCCTCATTCCGGACGTAGTGCCGCCGACTCCGGCGAGCAGGACGCGAGTGGGAACGTAACCGAGCGCTCCCACGAGCCTTTTCCCCGAAATCAACGGGTCGTTGACCCACGCCACGACGTCCGTGTACCCGCGCTTGAGCCCAATCATGTTGCCGTTCGAATCGACCGATATGACCGACGAGTCGGTCGCGCCCCAACTAAAGCCCGCGCCCGTGAACAGCACTTGGTTCGAGGAGCCCCGCGCCGTTGCCACGTTGGGCGTGCTGCTGACTCCAGCGAACTGGTCCCCTGTCACGTCGATCTGCTTGATCGCCGTCTGCATGTTCGCAGACACGTCGACGTCCTCCATCTGCTTGTTGATCACGGTCACCGTTGCGATCGCCGAGCCGACGATCTGGCCGTCGGTGTAGGCCCGCATCTGGAGCGTATAGTCGAAGGTGGACGGCTGGAGGCCCGGCAGCGAGATCGACGGCTTATCGCGCGTAAGACTGAAAAGGTTGCCCATGCCGGGAGGCAGGTTCACTCCGAACGGTGGGGTCAGCGTCACCTCGACGTGCCCCACGTAACCGGGAACGACGCGCGTCGCCGGGTCGAAGACGGCGAAGATGTTGATCCCGGTCTGCCCGCTCGAGGAAGGCACGCCGGAAGAGCCCCCGCCACAGCCTGCGACGAAGGCGATGCATAGCGCCAGCGCCCACCTTGTTCTCATCCTTGGTCGACCTACTCTCATTGACGCTCAAATCTGTACGCTTCGTTCGATCCCCAGATGACTGCAGTAGCGATCGAAAAGCCTGTGGGCAGCAGCGTAACACGAGTACGGCGACATGAAGTGAGCGAACTCAAACGTGATGGTCTTCTCGGCTACCTTCGCAGCCTCTTCGAGTTTGAGGTGCAGATAGCGCCAGTCAGCCGGCGGAAACTTGATCGGCATGTCGCGGTCGAACGACTCCACGTTCGCCCAGAGTTTAATAACGTGCTTGTCCGTGAGCGCCTTGATCCCAGCGTGGAACTCCGGCAGTTCGTGGTAGTGGATCTGGCCGTCCTGAAATGCGCACATGTCGATCACGCCCTTAGTCTCGGCGAATATCGTGTCCCACTCCTTGAAGGTCGTCCCTAGTGGGATCGCGTTCTGCTTTCCCGCCTGCTTTTCGCCCATCGGGAACGGCGAGATCAGCACCGGCACGTCCTTCGCCTGCTTGCAGTGCCCGCCTATCCCACGAAAGATGTCGGTGATGTTGAGGTGGTTCCGCGCGGTCTCGTGGCACATGTACCAGCCCTTGAACGCCGCTCGTTCTCCGTAGCGCTTGACGACCTCGTCGACGAACGACCTGTTGAGGTCGACTTCTTTCTTCCAGGCGCCGCTCAGCCAGTGCTCGCCGCTGTCGTAGGTACCGAAGTAGAGCGACTGTCCGTACTCCTCAGCAAGGTCGAGGAACATCGAAGCGAGGTCGTCCTTGACGGGCGAGCACCCAGGGACGACCGACGACGGGAACACGCACTTGTCCTTGTAGCCCGCGCGGATCAGGATGACTGTGTCGATTCCGATCCGCTGGTATAAGGCAAATTCCCTTGCCCACTCATCCCGCGACCAGTTCTGGCTGGGGATGTCGTGGGTGATCTCGTCCAGGAACGTGCCCGTAATGCGCATGTACGAGGGAGTTTATCGCGCAACGCAGAACGGCGTGCCGCAACGTGCGACACTGAAACCTGATGAGAGTTTGTACTAGACTTCCGTGCATGGGACTGTTTGGGCGAAAGGGATCGACCGAGTCAGAGGCTATCAACAAGTTTTGGAAGTGGTTCGTGAAGAACGGTGATCGGCTGTTTGCCGGAGTGCAGGAAGGCGAGCCTCAGATCGACGACATCTTGCAGCGACTCAAGAAGGTCTCGGGGGGATTGTCATGCCAACTAAGCAGTCAGGGTGAGACCGCACAGATCGAGATCAGCGCAGACGGAGTCAGAGAGCGGTTTCCTTTGGTCAAGCAAATCGTTGCGGGCGCGCCTGAGGTTTCTCGCTGGCAGATCCTCGCCTTTAGGCAACCGATCTCGGACGCGCGTTCGCTAAGTATCCAGTTCCAGGGGCAGTCTCTGAAGATCGATGACTTTAAGTTCGTTTCACGATCGGACGGCCAGTGTGCCGAGATTCAAGTGTTTGCCCCAGGCGAGGGCGCGAGCCCGAGTCAAGACGTCCTAGGCGCGATGTTCGTACTATTGGACGCGCTGCTGGGCGAGTACGCGGTCGAGACCAAGATACGTATCGCTAGCGCTCAAACGCTTGCGAGTGCGCCAGAGAATGCCCAGCCGCTAGGAGACCTGCTGGGAGTTGTGAGATCGATGCAGGACTAGCCAACCTCACGGTTGGTCGCCCTAAGGATTGCGCTTGTGGTCGTTCCACATGTAGCGCGCGATCCGCCACGTGCCGTCGGCCTGCCTGTGTAGCAACATGGAAAAGACGCCGGTATTGCTGTGCTCGGAACCGTCGTATGTGAACGCAAGACTGAAACTCCCGTACATGTAGGCAAGGTCGCCGTCGACCGTAACATCGTCGGGCATCATGTCGAACGACGTCACGAGCGCTGGGGGCGAACCTTCCGGCCACCAGAATGCAGTGGCCTCACCCTTGCCGTGCATTGCGTCGAGCCCGGATGGCATGAGCACCACGTCGTCGGTCAATGTGTCCAGAACGGCCTCTCGGTCATTGCTTAGCCACGCCTTGGCGTAAGACGTGCCCGCAAGTGTGATCGCCGCTTCGTCGTCCGCTGTGCCCACCGATCTGGGCTGGCTCGGTTCCGATTTGCTCGGCGTGCAGGAAGAACCGAGGTAAAGAGCGAACCCGAGGGCGACGATCGTGACCGCCTTTGCGATCGATTGGATTCGGAGCGAGAGAACCATGTTATGTCTTCGAACTCGCATCTCTCGAAGCAAGTTCCGGGCTTTGGCCTACTGGAACTCTTTCATGTCCGACGAGTGGCCCGGGAACAGTTTCGCCTTCGGGTCGAGCATCTGCTTGGCGACGCAGACGGCGGTCGTGGCCTCGCCGACCCCTGTCGCGATCAGTTTTATCTTCCCTTCGTAGTCGCACACGTCGCCGACGGCAAAGACTCCCTCGAGGTTCGTGCGGTAAAGGTTGTCGACCTTGATTTGCCGCTTCTCGATCTCCATGCCCCAGTCGGCGAGCGGGCCGAGCGAGGACTTGTAGCCGACGTTGACGACCAGCGCGTCGCACTCATAGCGCCGGTGCTCGTCCTGCTTGGTGTTGTGGACCGTGACGGCCTCGATGACCGCCCCGCCATGAATCTCCTGCACCGTCTCCCAAAGGCAGATCTCGACGCTCGATTCCTGCACGGCGCGCACCGTCTCCTCGTGCGCGCGGAAGACGTCGCGCCTGTGGACAAGGCGCGTGCTAGCGGCGACCGGCTCGAGCGCGAGCGCCCAGTCGAACGCGCTGTCGCCCCCGCCGACGACGACGACGTTCTTCCCTTTGAGCGCGGTCTTGTCCTGCACTCCATAGGTGAGGCCCTTGCCGAGCCACGACTCTTCGCCTGCGAGGCCCAGTTTCGTCGGCTCGAACGCCCCGGCGCCGGCCGAGACGATGATCGTCCGCGTGGGGTACGCGGTGCCCGTGCCCCCCGTGATCGTCCAGCCGTCGGCGTCCTTGGTGAGGGTCGTCGCGGTCTCGTTCAGCACGACCTCCGGCTTGAAGCGAACGGCCTGCCTGGCCATCTCCTTGGCGAGGTCTTTGGCGAGCACCTCGGGGAAGCCGGGCATGTCGTAGACGTTCTTTTCCGGGTACAGCGCGACAAGTTGGCCGCCAAGTTCGGGGAGGCTGTCGATGATCCGCGCAGACATCCCGCGCATTCCGGCATAGAATGCGGCGAAGAGCCCGACGGGGCCGCCCCCCACGATCGTCACGTCAACGCGATCCATCTGACCGCAGAGTTTAGAACAGCCGGACGGGTCGGGTTCGGGCTTCCGGGTGCCTCGCCGGTACACTCGCGCCGCCGATGGAGCGATACGACGTGGTGGTCGTGGGTGCGGGGCACGCCGGGATCGAGGCTGCCCTCGCCAGCGCGCGCATGGGGGCGAGAACCCTGTGCGTGACGCTCCGGCTAGACAAGATCGGCCACCTGCCCTGCAACTGCTCGATCGGCGGGCCGGCCAAGGGGCACATCGCCCGCGAGGTCGACGCCCTGGGCGGCCAGATGGGGGTGACCACCGACTACACGCTGACGCACGTGCGCAAGGTCGGCACCGGCAAGGGCCCTGCGGTTCAGACCACCCGAGCCCAGGTGTGCAAGAAGGCGTATCCCGAGTTCATGCAGCGCGTCCTGCACGAGCAGGCGAACCTCGACCTGCTGGAGGGACAGGTGGAGACCGTGCTGCACGATGGCGGAAGGGTGACGGGAGTAGTCGTAACGGGAAACGAGAAACGGGAAACGAGCAGTGAAGAACCCGCTTCACGATTCCCGTTTACCGTTACCATTCCCTGCGACGCGGTCGTCATCACCGCAGGCACGTTCATGAACGGGCTGTGCCACGAGGGCAAGAAGAAGACAGTCGCGGGCCGCCATGGCGAGCAGGCCGTTGTCTCGCTCAGCGACTTCCTGCGCGAGATCGGCGTTAGGATGCGGCGGTTCAAGACCGGTACGACGCCTCGCATCGCTCGCTCTTCAATCGACTTCGAGAAGACCCAGGTGATGCCGAGCGAGGAGGACGCCGGGCCGATGAGTTTTCTGCACGACGCGCCGATCCCCACACATGGCCTCGTGCCGACCTGGCAGACGCGCACCACGACCGCGACGCACGACGTCCTGCGCGAGCGACTGCACGAGAGCGCGATGTACGGCGGTGAGATCGAAGGTGTGGGCCCGCGCTACTGCCCTAGCATCGAGGACAAGGTCGTGCGGTTCGCAGACAAGGACTCGCACCCGATCTTCCTCGAACAGGAAGAGTGGGACAGCGAGAGCGTGTACGTGCAAGGGTTCTCTTCTAGCATGCCCGCGGAAGCGCAGCTGGATGCGCTTCGGACAATCCCCGGTCTGGAGCGCGTAGAGATGATTCGTGCCGGGTATGCGGTCGAATACGACTCCGCCGACCCGCTGCAACTGCGACCGACCCTCATGTCGAAACTGTTGGGCGGGCTGTTCTTGGCGGGGCAGATCAACGGAACGAGCGGATATGAGGAAGCCGCCGGGCAGGGCATCGTCGCGGGGATCAACGCGGTGCGCTACGTGCGGTCGGAGCCGCCGGTCGAGTTTCCGCGCAGCAACTCGTTCATCGGCGTGATGATCGATGACCTCGTGACGAAGGGGGTAGACGATCCTTACCGCATGCTGACCGCGCGCGCCGAGCACCGCCTGCTCCTGCGCCACGACAACGCCGACGCGCGCCTGACCCCGCTGGCTGTCGAACTCGGCCTTGCAAGCGACGAACGGGAGAAGCGGTTTGAACGGAAGTCTGCGCTCGTCTCCACAGGGCTGGGGTGGCTGCGCTCGACGTACGTCGTCGAGGCGCACAACGAGGTGCTGGAGGACGCGGGCTTCACACCTGTCAAAGGACGCGCGTCGCTCTACGACCTCTTGAAGCGCCCTGAAGTGCGGTTGGACGACGTGGAAGCCGTCGCTGGTCGGTGCGGACTCGTCACCCCCTCCCTAACCCTTCCCCAAGGGGGAGGGCACTACGGCTCCGTAGACTACACGGCGCGGAGCCAGATCGAAACGATCGCCGTCTACGATGGCTATTTGCGCAGGCAGGAGGACGAGGCGCGGCGGGCGAACGAACTCGAGGCGATGGCGATCCCGGACGCGTTCGACTACCAAGCGCTCAAAGGGCTGAGTTACGAGAGCGTCGAGAAATTCTCCCACGTGCGACCGACGATTATCGGCCAGGCGAGCCGCATCCCGGGCGTGAGACCCGCCGATATCGCGCTCTTGATCGGACACTTGCGCAGACCAAAGGTTGCGGGTGAAGTGTGATGGTAGCGGTCATCAAGTGGCCACCCAATAGTCGCTATGTCGTCGACGAATTGGCGACCACCTGGCGACCACTAGACGACAGGAACAAGGTGACCCGGCGTGTCTGAACTGCGCTACCACCCGTTCCTCGACCAGTGGGTCATTACGGCGACGCACAGACAGGACCGCACGTTCCATCCTCCCGAAGGCTACTGCCCGCTCTGCCCGACCAAGCCCGGCGGCTTCCCGACCGAGATCCCGTACGACGACTACGACATCGCGGTCTTCGAGAACAAGTTCCCTTCCCTGCTCGCCGGCCCGCCGGAACCGAGCGTCGCGGGCACGGAGCTGACCCCAGTTCGACCAAGCAGCGGCGTGTGCGAAGTGGTCTGCTATTCCAGCAACCACGACGCGACGTTCGCGACCCTGCCGCTAAGCCAGATCAAGAAGCTCGCGCGCGTCTGGAAGGACCGGTACAACGACCTCAGCGAGCGCGAGGGGATCGAGTACGTGTTCATCTTTGAGAACAAGGGAAAAGAGATCGGTGTGACGCTATCACACCCGCACGGGCAGATCTACGCCTACCCGTTTGTGCCGCCGGTCGTGCGCACGGAACTGCGCATCGAGCGCGAGCACTTCAACCAGCACGAGCGGCCGCTGATGGTGGACGTGCTCGAAGACGAGCGCGCCGACGGCCGCCGCATCGTGTGGGAGAACGAACGCTTCGTCTGCTTCGTTCCGTTCTTCGCGCGCTATCCGTATGAGGTGCTCGTCACCTCGAACAACCACATCCCAAACATCGGTGCGATGAACGATGCGGAGATGGACGATCTCGCTGAAGCGCTTCACACGGTCGCGAGAAAGTACGATGCGCTCTTTGGCTTCTCGATGCCGTACGTCATGGCGATGCACCAGGAGCCAGCCATCAAGGGGTACGACTTCGCGTGGTTCCACGTCGAGTTCTATCCTCCCTATCGCACGGCAGACAAGTTGAAATATCTGGCTGGCAGTGAGGCGGGGGCAGGCGCGTTCATCAACGATACGCTCCCAGAGGAAAGCGCCGCGCGACTGCGGGAAGTCTAGTGACTCGTGACTTTCCGCTAGTCCCAGTCGCCGTGCAATAGCGTGAAGATGCGCTGGCCCTCTTTTGATCGCTCCAGAATGCCGGCCTCGAGCGTGAGGTTTTCGGTGATCTCGGCCTCGGTCTTCGTGCCCTCCGGGTCGAGTGAGCGCATGATGAGCGCTTCGAGTTGGCTGCACGCTTCGTCGACGGACATCCCGTCCATCTCCATCTCGTCGAGCCCCTTCTGGATGATCTCCGCCGCCTGCTGGCTGCTGGAAAGGTAGCACGCGCCCCGCTCGTTGACGAAGTCGCCGTCGTAGTCCACCAGGTAGTAGCGGTCGAGCTCCGGCCCCTCGCCGACCTGCATGAACATTGTCCGGGCCACGACGGGCGGCGACGAGAAGTCCGCGAACGCGCGCTTGACCGGCTCGCTGACTGCGGCGACCACGCGCTGGATCGTGACGTCCTGCTCGCTGCGCTGGAACCCTTCCTGGTGCGAAAAGTCGATGGCGGCGACGCGCATCGATTCCACGTCCGACTGCTGCCCCAGCCCCGCGAACATGAGGCGATCGTAGATCTCGAAGATCTTCCGCGACTGACGGCGGTAGGTGACGGCGAGTATCCCTGCATCGAGCGAGGCCGCGATCACCGGCACCCCGGCGGCGAGCCTAGCCTCGACGAACTGCGCCCTGTGGCCGATACCTTCTTGCCAGTCGTAGGGCGTCATCACTGGAAAGTAATACCCGGACGGACGTGGTTACGGTCGGGTTTATGGCCATGTGAGGCCGCTTCGCCCTATCAGAACGAGATTGAAGGCGCATCGAGATGCCAAGCCACATCCAGGTAAGCCAGCGTGAACGACTCCATCGGGCTCCTTGGGCGGATCGAACTTCGGTGCGCGTTCCGCACGCTTCACTGCCTCCTTCAACTGCTTGGCGAACTCATCTTTCACCTTGTACACCCTGCCGTCTGACCGCAAACGGAGAACACCCGCAGAAGCGTCAAAGTCGGAAGTGTAGAGGGCGCCCTTGTCGGACTCAAGCAGGACAGGTTTGGCTTCGGCACCGATCTCAGGGTTGTCGCTCGCCGCTATCTCGAAGAAAGATGAGTGAGTGCCCGAAACCCGGAACTTCGACGCTTCTATTTTCCGACCAGCGTCCTCCCCGTGCTGCGTACTTCTGGAACTTGATCGCTGGGAGTCAAGTTCGACGATAGCAATGCACTTGCCGTCTTTGGCATCGAGGACGACCCATTGTCTGGCCACCCGCTGAGTTCCTCCTTCGTCGAACTGTACGACTCGGACACGAAGCCCTTGTCCGGCAGACAGTAGGTCGAGCTGGTGCCGTGAGAATGAGTGGGGCCAAAACTGGAGGTAGTAAGGATCTACGACGTAATCCTGTCCCATAGGAGCCTGACACTGGTTGAACGGCTTATACGAATTGTAGTCTGACTGGGCTTCGGCCATCAGATCCGAGTCGCTGGGGTTCTTCTGCATGTCCGCAGGCACTACGGGAGCCGCCGTCCTTAGATCGATCCTATTGACTGCGCCAGAGATTGCGTCGATCTGAATTTCAGCGTCGTGCGAGCCTACGGCGCGAAGAGTCGTCCAATATGGCAGGCCATCTACAACCGCGTCGAAACCGTACTTGGCAGTCAAGCCGTCGGGATCATATTCCGATTTTGCCAGGCTCCAAAGAGTGTTTGGGCGCAATGCGATCAAGAGGTCTGTTGCCAGTGATTTGCACCGTTCCTCCGACCAGGCTGAAGTTCTTTCGGAGTCAGTCGGCTGCTTTGAGCGCTCAGGACGAAAATAGGCAAGATAGTGGAACTGTCCCTTAGTTCCATTGATAGATCCGGTGGCGTCCGCTCCGAAGGAGTACAGCGAGCCAAGCACATTGTCCTGACCTTTCGGAATCGGAGCGTCAAACCAATATTGGAAGACCTGGGGATCAGTACCGTTGGTGAGACAGGTGGCACGTATCGTATCGGCAAAGAACTTTGGCGTGTCTTGCTGGACGGTCAGACCCGAAGAAACGACCAAGGAGCAAATGGCAAGCAACATGTCTAGCCCGCTCCTCCAGGAGGCGCTTCGATCGGCAACCGAACGACATTTACATCAGTAGACTTGTTTCCAGCCATGAGATTAAACCTTTCAGGGAGTGTAAGATATACGAACTTCATCCTTGTTGCAGGATCATCAGCAACTATCATTGTTTGAGTGCCTAGAACTCCGTTTTCAACAAACTCAATTCCGTACTTCGAGTCTGCCAGATTGCCGGCATTACTTAGTGTTTCGCCCGCCGCAAGCGCCGCGAAGAATATGTCGGCATGTTTGTCGAAATCGACAGTCGCGCCGGTGCTCAAGTCAATCGCATCGTCGAGGACGTCATGTGCAAAGCCAGCCGAAGCACGTGCCTGGACAGACGACATTTCATACGCCCCAACCGGAGCGTGTACAGACATTGCAGAACATGAGTAGAAGATTGCCAGGTTGTATTTTGGCTGCACTTCCGACTTTGATTGGGATTGTTGCAGAACATCAGTACCGAAAGTTATCTTCTTGCTCGTGTAGTTCGGATCACTAAATGGATTTACAGTCCAACCGAACGAATCCATGAAGTGGTCGTCGCCGCCATGGGTCGCATCAACAATAGCCGTACTGTCTGGGATGCCATTTACGTGGAAGGTCTTTCCGATTGACAGACCACCTAATGCGCTGGAAGGTGTGCTTGTATGTGTGTCCAGCGCAGAAATTGCGGCGCTCATGATCCCAACGCTGATGTTATGATCCCGCGTGTTCTCGACACCCTTGTTATTTAGTTCGGTTCCGAGAATCTGCATCTTGTTGTAAGCGGTGAACGCATAGTTCTCGTCATAGTCGTCAATAAAGGTCGCGAGATTGCCCGCTCCGTCGTCGACCACGATCTCGAAATGCGCTTGAACTCGAATATTGATCGGCGTCCCATCCTGCCACCCGGTCGAGGCGAGGCGCCATTCTGTAGTGGGAGCACTCATGCTGAAACTCACATCGGTTTGGTACGGTCCAGGGTCAGAATACACGAGCCCTGTTGGCGGGCCACCGCCAATTGTGATTTTGATGTTCGTGATCTTCGCGGATACGCCGAAAGGCGGCCCTACCGCCTGCTCGTCGGGCGGGACTCCAGGTGTCAGGCCCGGGTTGACGGCATCGATCTCTATCGTCACTTCGACTTTGTTCCCGCTCAAGTTGGTGTTTGGTACTGACACGGGAAAACCATTGACCGATTCGACAACCATTAGGGGACGAGTGTCCGTGTTGGAACCAGCTAGTGATGACCCGTACCTTACATCGCCAATGTAGACATGGCCGTCGAACTCACCGGGTGAGCCGGTGCTTCCGCCCGTGCCCCCGCCAACTGCCTGTGACAGTGCGATTGGCGATGCAACGATCGCGGCTACAAAGAAAACGCTCCTTACAAACCCTCGATTAACCACTTTGCTTCTCCTGTGCTGACACACAGTACCCCAATCGTTACTCAAGTTCTTTTAGCGCTACTTACAGTATGGATCCGAGCACGGTAAGCGCAGTAAGGGAGGTCACGGCCATAGAACCGGCCCGAGAAACGTCAGCCGACCTTGTGCCAGCGGGGGGTGGGGTCGCTGTCGGTCTTGCCCGAAAGGAGCGACTTGAGCGTGAGGTTGTCGAAGTTCTTGAAGATCGACGACTTGTCCCACTGGCTGAA
>DATLWQ010000334.1:0-8828 GCA_035576225.1 Fimbriimonadaceae bacterium
GGCCATGACGCTGGGGGTCGCGAGCCAGTAGAGGAGGATCGGCTTTTCAAACCAGGGGTGGCCGTTGAAGTGCGGGGTGATCCAGTCGCCGGTGCGGATCATGTTCGCGACGACAGCGCCGTAGTAGCCCTCATCGAGGTCGGTCAGGCCGGTCGCCCAAAAGCCTAGGAGCGGAAGAACGCATGCCGCGACGACGGCGAAGTTCCTCCAGTCCCATCGCGGCTTCATCGGGGGTTAGTTTGGCATGAGGGCAAGTAGAATCCGAGCGACATGGACGTTCTGGACCAGATCAAGTACAACGACGCGGGGCTGGTGCCGGCGATCGTGCAGGACGCCGAGAACGGCGACGTGCTCATGATGGCGTGGATGAACCGCGAGTCGCTACGGCGCACAATTGAGACCGGCAGGGCGACCTATTGGAGCCGGTCTCGGCAGTCGTTCTGGGTGAAGGGAGAGACTAGCGGACACTTTCAGCACGTGAAACGGATCGCCGTTGACTGCGATATGGACACCCTCCTCATTTGGGTCGACCAGGTCGGCGCCGCGTGCCACGAGAACTATCGATCTTGCTTCTACCGCGATATCGTGAACGGCGCACTGGTCACCAACAGCGAGCGGATCGAATAGACGTAAGACGCCCGCCGTTTCCGGCGGGCGTTGAGGGTCTGTTGGTCATTGGCTGAAAAGCCTCGTGCTTTGTCGGAGGTGTCCCCGACTTGGGAGCGGTGCCTCCCGTCTTGGTGGAAGTCTTCTTGGACGTTCCGGTCTTGGTGCTGGACTTCTTCTTCGCTGGGCCGACGCGCTCGACCTTGACCGTCTTTGCGTCGAGGCTCTTGCCTTTCAGTGTCCCACCCACTTTCACGAGCGACCCGACAGAGAGCTTGTCGAGGCCGAAGGCCTTCTTGCCTTCGGTGACCTTTGCATCTGCCACTTCGACAGTGTAGGTCTTCTTCTTGACGGCGATCGTCATGGAGCCGTCCTTCGGAGCGGACTTGACGGTGCCGGTCAGCCAGTGCTCCCTAGGAGCCTTTGGCGCAGTGTGCCTGGTAGCGGTCTTGGTTTGAGCCGTCTTTGTCTGGGCGGGGTGCTTCGTTGCGCCGGCTTGGGCAAAGGCTGCAGAGACGACGAGAGTCGCCGCAAGGGCGACAAGGGCAGACTTGTAATAAGCCTTCATGTAATTGCCTCTGGCAATCGAAAGCAACAACCACAATGGCCGATCTGTTCGGTACTGGGACTTTTGGCAGGGTCAGACTATGCAGAGGCGAGATCCGAGGTGCAGTGCGGACAGCGCGTAGCAGCGATCGCTATGTCCGACTTGCAGAACGGACAGGGCTTGGTCGTCGGAGCGGCGGGCGCCTCTACTTCCTGCTTCTTCAGACGGTTCATGGCGCGAACCATGAAGAAGACCACGAGGGCCACGATGAGGAAACTCACCAAGTTGTTGATGAATGAGCCGTACTTGACAATGACCGCGCCCGCGTCGGCCGCGGCCTGAGTCGTCGCATACGGGCCCGGCGTCGCTCCCTCCTTGATCACGAGGAACATGTTGTTGAAGTCCACTTTGCCGAGCAGGAGCCCGATGGGCGGCATGACGACGTCCTCAACGAGAGACTTTGCGATCGTTCCGAAGGCGCCGCCGATGATGATGCCGACAGCCATGTCGACGACGTTGCCCTTGACGGCGAACTCTTTGAACTCTTTGGCAAAACCCATAAGCCTGCTCCGACCCTTATTTTGGCCGAATGCGGGCTCTAACTCGCCGGTTTCTTGGGTGTAAAACTGGTGCCGCAGCCGCAGGAGCGCTCGGCGTTGGGGTTCTCGAACTTGAAGGCGCCAGCGAGGTTGCCCGTCCAGACAAGTTTGGAACCGGCGATGAACTTTGCGGACTTGGAATCGGAGACCACCTTGAGGCCGTCGAGTTCGGTCTCGACGTCGTACGGTGTGCTCTGCGTGTCGAGCCTGAGGACGTATTCGAGCCCGCTGCACCCGCCGCCCTTGACGCCCAGCCGGACGAACGCGCCGGGCTCGCCCTTGCGCTCCATCAGTGCCTTCAAGCGCTTGAGCGCCTCGGGGGTCACTTCAACGGGAAAGGTCTGCTGTCCCATTTCTAGTTCGGGTGCGCGAACTCGCGGGCGCTGGAGTCCTCGAAGATCTTGACGTTGACGCCTGCCTGTGGGTCGACGAGGTCTTCCAGCGTCATATCGTTGAGGACCTTGTCGACCGCGCGTTGAATGCGGATCCACAAAGGTAGCAGCGTACAGTCCTCTGTGTGGACGCACTCCCTCTGACGTCCTGTGAATCGATCGCAAAATCCGTCGTGACAAAGCCTGCCGCCTAGGACGGCGAGCAGGTCGCCAACCTTTATTTGGGCCGGGTGTCTGCTCAGGGCGTAACCGCCCTGCTGGCCGCGGATGCTGGTGACGAAGCCTCCCTTGCGCAGGATCGAGAGGAGCTTGGCGACGTGCGACTGCGTGAGGCCCTCGGCGGAGGCGATGGTCGGAATAGTGAGAAAGCCGTCCGCACCTTCACGGGCCAGTGCGACCATGCACCGGAGGCCGAACTCTTCCTGTGCGCTGAACTTCATCGTCTCATCCTGCAATTCATTATACAGACGCTCACATAAGGCCTAGTTCAAGCCGGATGTGCTCGGGGATACGGTCGATGGTGAAAGGCGGATCCCACACCATCTCGATCTCCGTGGAATTGACCCCTGGCACCTCGCTCGCCCGGTTCTCGACCTCGAGCGGCAGGGTCTCGGCCACCGGGCACGCGGGCGAGGTCAAGGTCATCTTGATGTGGACGTCTCCGGTCTCGCTCACCTCAATGCCGTAGATCAGGCCGAGGTCGTAGACGTTGACGGGAATCTCGGGGTCGTAGACCTGACGGACGGCCTCGACAACCTCGCTCTCAAGGATGCTCCGTTCGATCGTGTTGAGGGTCTT
Source organism: Fimbriimonadaceae bacterium (assembly GCA_035576225.1). Classification (GTDB taxonomy): domain Bacteria; phylum Armatimonadota; class Fimbriimonadia; order Fimbriimonadales; family Fimbriimonadaceae; genus JADFMN01. Next base: position 2,943 of record DATLWQ010000334.1, read on the forward strand.
CTGCTGTTCGTTCACGTTGTCCAACCTCTTAGGCATCGGGCTTCTCCGTCGTCACCTTGCCTCCGCCGGTCACAGCCGAGCGCAGCGTGTGCCAGGCCAGAGTCGCGCACTTGACGCGGTTCGGGAACTGCTTGACGCCGCTCAGGCAGCCCAGTTCGCCCATGCCCTCCGGTCCAACCGAATCGCTGGTCATCGCCTCTCGGAACTTTTCGACGAGGGCGACGGCCTGGTCTACGGTCTTGCCCTTCACCAACTGCGTCATCATTGAGGCGCTTGCGGTGGAGATCGCGCAGCCGTGGCCAGAGAAGCGCAGGTCTGCGATCTTGCCTTCCTCGATTCTGACTCGGACCCTGACCTGGTCGCCGCAGAGAGGGTTGAAACCCTCGGCCTCGTGCGTGGCTGTCTCGAGTTCGCCGAAGTTCCGCGGCTTCTTGCCGTGATCGAGGATGATCTCCTGGTAGAGGTCGTTGAGGCTCACGCGAGAATCTCCTTCGCCTTTTGTACTGCGGCAATGAGCGCGTCCACGTCGGACAGGTCGTTGTAGACAGAGTAGGAGGCGCGCACGGTCGCGTGAATGCGGAGCCGCTCCATAAGCGGCATGCAGCAGTGGTGCCCAACGCGCACGGCGACGCCCTGTTCCGAGAGCACCGTTCCGATGTCGTGCGGGTGGACGCCATCAAGGGTGAAAGAGACAATGCCTGCTCGGCGCTTCGCGTTGCCGTGGACCTGCACGCCTTCGATCATCTGCAATCGCTGACGCGTCGCTTCGGCGAGGTCCGTCTCGTGCGCACCAATGCGTTCGATCCCGACCCTTTGGATGAACTTGAGGGCGGACTCGAAGCCGACGGCACCGCCGACGTTGGGTGTGCCGGCTTCGAACCTGTCTGGGATCTCCGCAAAGCCGGTGCGCTCGAACGAAACGCCGCGGACCATTCCTCCGCCTGTTTGGTACGGTGGCATCGCGTGGAGAAGGTCGGCACGTCCGTAGAGCGCGCCGACACCCATCGGCCCGAAGGCCTTGTGCGCCGTCACGGCCACGAAGTCCGCGTCCCACTCTTGGACATCGACCTTTTGGTGGGCGAGGGCCTGTGCGGCGTCTACGACGACGACCGCGCCGACCCCGTGCGCGAGACGCGCTACCTCCTGGATCGGATTGACAGTGCCCGAGACGTTGCAGACGGCCTTGAGTGCGACGACCTTGACGCTTTCGTCGAGGTTGCTCTCAAGCCACGACAGATCGAGTTCGACGCCGTCGGTGACCGGGATGGGAACAAGTTCCGCTCCTCGCGCCTCGGCGATGACCTGCCAAGGGACGAGATTGGAGTGGTGCTCCATGGTCGAGACAAACACCCTGTCGCCGGGGCGGATGTTCGTACCACCCCAAGCGGAGGCGACGAGGTTGAGGGACTCTGTGCAACCCTTGGTGAAGACCACCTGCTCGGGCGAAGGCGAGTTGAGCCAGGCGGCGACTGAGGCCCTCGCGCGCTCGTAGTCTTCGGTCGCGAGTTGGCTCAGTTCGTAGACACCACGATGGACGTTGGCGTTGTGGGTGCGGTAGAAGGCGTCGACGTCCTGGATCACACTCTCGGGCCTCTGGGTCGTGGCGGCGCTGTCCAGGTAGTGGAGCGGCTTCCCTGCGGTCGCCTGAACGAGCGCGGGAAACTCGGACTTTACGCTAGAAAGATCCACTGCCTGGGTTCCCATGAGGCCAATATTTCTACGCCCTTCGGGGCTGATTGTATCCTGGCGAAAACGGCCAGACGGGCGACGGCCCCAGAAACTGGACAAAAAAGTGGGATTTGGTGGGCCCGACGTGATTCGAACACGTGACCTCACCCTTATCAGGGGTGCGCTCTAACCAACTGAGCTACGGGCCCGCCAGGACGCGAATATTACCTAAGAGATCGGTCACTGGAGCCGCTCACTGGAGGGACCCGGGTGGGGCAGGCAGTGGGTGTGACGACCCAGCACTCGTACGCGTCTGACCTAACGTCGGATAGACAAAGCGAGGTGCGCCTCGCTATACTCGTAATATCGCGGGAAGCCCGTTTGGGCCGACTACGAAGGACGTACTGTCAGAATGTTTTTCTTGAAGCGAGCGATAGTTGGACTTGCCGCGCTGGCGGCATTTGGGGCGGCGACGGCGGATTTTGACGGCCCCGCGCCGATCGCGTGGCGGTGGGCAGACAACATTACCCAGCGACCAAACGGTGCCCCCGTCCTCCTCGGCGATCACGTCTACACAGCCGTGGGTTCCAGGATGTACTGCCTCGACCGCACGACTGGGAACCTCGTGTGGAGGTACCCGATCGGAGAGCCTCTGAACGCGAACTTCAACACTGGGGCTGTGGTCGCGGATGGAATCATGGTCGCTGCAGCGGACGACAAGTCAGTCTATGGAGTCGACGTCAAGACGGGCGAGAAGGTTTGGCACTACATTGCGGCCAACCACGTCTTTGCCCAGCCGGTCGTCGCAGGCAACTTCGTCGTCCTCGCCACGTCGGACAACCAGTTGATGGCCTTGAACCTGAAGTCCGGGACCGAGGCATGGAGCCAGCCATACGTTCCGTCCGCCGGAATCTTCCAGTCGCTCGTCTCGTGGCAGGACAACGTCATGTTTCTGACGAGCGACGGCCTTCTCAACTCGCTCGACGTCACGACGCAGAGGCCGGCTTGGAGACCGCAGAGGTTTACGAACATCGGGCCGCTGTCTCGACTAGCGGTCGTCAACGACTTGCTCTACGTCACCTCTGGCTCGTACCTGACCGCACTGTCGGCCAGCACAGGAAGGCTGCGGTGGGAGAAGATCGTACCGGGCGAACTGCGGTTTTCGGCCGCTTCAAACGGCGACTCAGTCGTCTGCGTTACGGACTCCGGGCGTATGTTCATTTTCGACCGGTCTGGGCGACCTGTAACCCGCACGGGGGTCAACCTAGGATCTACGCCGGTCGCTTCCCCATCATTCGCAGGGAAGCTGGTAACTATCCCGACCAGCAACGGCGCAATAAGCCTCATAGACCCGCAGTCGGGAGACATCGTGTGGAGTTTCATTGTGCCTCCGATGATTCGGGGCATGACACTCAAAGGCACGTCCACAGGCGTCACAGGCTCCGGGCTGACCGCTACAACGACTGAGGAAGACATCGAGGTCAAGTCGGTTCCTGCGGCTGGCCCGACGGTCTCCGAGGGCGACACCCTGCTTGTGATGGCGCAGGACGGGAGCATTCTGGCCTTCGACAAGCACTTAGGCGTCGATAAGACTCCTCCCGTCATCTCCATGCTTTGGCCCAACCCCGGCGATCAAGTTTCTGGCCGACCGCCGATGGAAATGGTCTTCAAAGTTACGGACGACGGATCAGGCGTAGACATCGATAGCGTCCAAATCACGATCAATGGAGAGCCGTATATCCCGGAGATCGACAGAAACGGCCTCTATCGAGTCCGGGTTGTCTCGAGCGGTCGTACCAACCAGCCGTTGCGCGACGGGCGCACTTCGGTGATCGTGTCGGCCAAGGACTGGATGGGCAATAGCACCGCCAAGTCGTTCGTACTGACTGTCGACAACAACCTCCCGGCGCTCGGTTCGCCGCCGACGACCAAGACTGGGGGCTCAGGGGGACTCTGACGGCTGCGTCACCACTGTTCTGGCAGTATCTGCTTGCGGCAGAGCTGTCCGGCGAGAAGTCCCGAGAAGTCTTAGCGGCTCTCGGGGCTTCTGGTTCTGACCCGGTGTCCTATCTGCTGTCGAGCGCGCCGCTCAGCCCTGCGGAGCGGAAGCGAATTAGCCGGGTCGACACCTCGAAGTTCGAAGCGGCGATGAAGACGGGCATCGGCGTGATCACCGAGGACTTCTTTGGCGTTGATCTATCATCCTCCCCCAACCCTCCTCACGCGCTGTTCGTGCGAGGTGAAAACGAGTGCCTTCTTAAGCCGATGGTGGCGATCGTTGGAACCCGCGGCGCGTCGGCTTATGGAAAGGCGGTCGCGCAGAAATTTGCGGAAGCCTTTGCCTATTCGGGGGTGATCGTGGTGAGCGGAGGAGCGCTTGGGATCGACGAGCACGCGCACAAGGGCGCACTCGATGCGGGCGGACGGACCGTGGCAGTATTCGCAAACGGGATCGACGTCGTCCAGCCACCTAGAAATGCGCCTCTCTTCAAGCGCATTAGGGAGCAGGGCTGCCTGGTCAGCCCATTCGCGGTCGGCGCGCCCGCATTGGAGTACCGCTTCAAGTTGCGCAACGATCTGGTGGCCGCGATGAGCCGAGCGGTCGTTGTGATCGAGGCACCGGAGTCGTCTGGATCGCTGATGACGAGCACAGCGGCGCTCGACCTTGGACGCGAAGTGTTCGTCGTACCTGGCACGATCGACCGGCCTTCGTTCAGGGGCTCGCACGCGCTGATCCGGGACGGTGCGACCTTGGTGGACGACCCGGCGCAGGTGCTTGAGGCACTTGGATTCGATCACGTCTCGCGAAAAGACCATCGCTCGCCCGCGAGCAAACTGCAGGAGAGCATTCTGGAAGTGCTGACCGCTCAACCGACCGCCCCCGAGAACATCGTGACGGAAGTGGGCGCGGGCATATCCGAGGTAATGTCCGAACTGACTCTGATGGAACTTGAGGGCCTGGTGATGAAGACCGCAGGAGGATATTCAGTCAAGCCGTGAGCGAGGTCTATCGCGCGCTTGGGCCCGGAGGGTTCGACTCCTATGGGGTGGAGTGGATCGACGGACAGCCGCGGTTTACGCGCTCGAGCGAACTTGGCGAACTGCTCCTGGCGCCGGGCCTCGTGGACATCCACGTCCATGGGGGGTTTGGGATCGACTTTATGTCGTCCGGCAAGGAGGAGATGTCCACGTTGTGCGACAAGTTTGCTGGCTGTGGGTACGAACTGTTCCTTCCGACCACCGTTACGGCATCGATTGGGGACGTGAAGCAAGCGCTATCGAACATCCCCGACCATCCGCTTGTCGGTGGATTCCACCTGGAGGGGCCGTTCATCAGCCCGCTCCACCCGGGCGCACAGCCTCCGGAGTCGATCCTCGATCCGGAGTCTGCGCTCGACGATTGGCGGACTGTGCTCGAAGACGCCAGGCTCAAGGTCGTTACGATGGCTCCAGAGATCCCTGGCGCGCTCGATCTCGCACGGTTCTTGAGCAATCGGGGCGTCGTCGTGAGCATGGGGCATACCGACGCGACGTATGAACAGGCGAAGAAGGGCTATGAGGCTGGAGCGCTCCATACGACGCACACCTACAACGCTATGCGAGGTCTTCACCACAGGGAAGCCGGGACGGTCGGCTATGCGCTGCTCAACGACGCGATCCGATGTGAACTGATCTACGATCGAAAGCACGTCTCCAAGGAGGCAGGAGAGATCCTACTCAGGTCGAAGCCTGCAGGCGGCGTGATCGGCATCAGCGACGGCACCAAGGCTACCGGCGCCGCACCCGGCACAGAGGTCGACATGTGGGGCCATGCGTGCGTGACGGGCGACCACGAAGTCAGGCTGAAGTCGAACGGAGCGCTCGCCGGAAGCGCCGTGACGCTGCTCGACGTCTTCAGAAACATGGCAGAGGACTTCGGCCCTGAGGCTGCGATCCGTGCCTGTACAATCAACCCCCGCCAAGCATTGAGGCTCCATGAGCCCCCGCAGACCTATCTCCTCTTTGATCACCGATACGACATTGTCGAGCGACGCGACAACCGAACCGCGCCACGCTAGGCCGACGCCAAAAGGGCACCGCAATTGAGCGCGCTCGCTACGCTCAAGCGGCTTCTGATCGGCAAGCCGATCGCGACCAAGCATGCCCACCAGGAGCGGCTGATCGTGCCGTTCGGCCTGGCGGTCTTCGCGTCGGACGCGCTCTCGTCGGTCGCTTACG
>DATLWQ010000335.1:0-3075 GCA_035576225.1 Fimbriimonadaceae bacterium
GGCCCCATCGGGCGAGCCGATCACAAAGGACCGCTTCTATGCGGCGCTTGCCAACGGGCTGGACAAGGTCATCGCGCTCGGTGACTACGACTCTGCAAGCAACCTCTTCACCGCGAGGATCGTCAAACTGCACCACGACGATGGTGACCGGGTGCGGGCCACGGCGACGGGCGAGGTGCTCGAGACCGACCCCGCGCACATGCGGTTCGAGATCACCCTCAGCGAGTGGACTGGCTTTGACGCACAGGTAGGCGACGGCGTGAAGGTCGCGACCGGGATCGAGACGCAGTTCTTCGCACCGGACGGAAGCCAGATCCGGCCAATGGCGTTCTACAGCCAGGCAGGTCCGGGCACCAAGGTCACCGTCCAAGGGCTGTACGAAGACGGCGTGATCCGTGCTGCCCAGGTCAAGGTCCTGAGTTGGTCCGGGGGCGATACGCCGGACGAGGCGACTGGGATCGTCCGCGACGTCATGCCTGACCAGGGCGCGTTCACTATTGGGCTGCTCCACTGGTCGGGGTTCGACCCGCCGGGCGACGTTCTGCGGATCGAACTGACCGATACGACGGTCATCGTCGACGACTTTGGACACGAGTTCACTTCCGACGAGTTCTTCCACCAGATCGCCGCGGGCGGAGCGGTCTCGGCGTTCGGGCAGTTCGACACTGACCATCTGACCGCGCGCAAAATCGTCGTACACAGGTGGGACGGGCACGTCCGCTTCGCAGGGATCGCGCTCGAGTGGGACGTCGACCTGAGTACGGTCGTGGTCGGAATTGGTGACGGTCCAGCCGGCACCACGCTGATCGACCACATCAAGGTCGTCGGTGGAGCAGACACCCAGTACTTCGGGCCCGACGGTTCGGCTATGACGCAGGCTGACTTCTTCGCCGCGCTCTTCGTGGGCCGGCGGCTTGCTGTCGAGGGCGTCTTCGACGGTGACGTCGTGCACGCCTCGACCATGAGGCTCCTCTAGGGCGCCTTATCGCCTCCCTCCTTCACGTTGCACTGGCGGAGGAGGGAGGCCCCGGTACACTGCCCGTCGCTGTGAAGCGCCTTGGCTCCATCACCGTCGTCTGCGGCAGCATGTATGCCGGCAAGTCAGAGGAACTGATCCGCCGCGCCCGCCGTGCCCTCTATGCCAAGAAGAAGGTGCAGGTGTTCAAGCCCTCGATCGATAGGCGCTTCGACGAGGAGATGGTCGTCACGCACATGGGTGTGCGGCACGAGGCAGTCGCCGTCTCCACCGTCGATGAACTGAGGGGCCAGATAGAGGGTGACGCCGACGTCGTGTGCGTGGAGGAGGCGCAGTTCTTCGACGACTCGATCATCGACCTCGTCACGAGGCTCGCAGACAGCGGCTATGAGGTGGTGCTAGCGGGCCTCGACCAAGACTTTCGCAGGCAGCCGTTCGGGCCGATGGCTGCGCTGATGGCGATTGCAGACGAGGTGGTCAAACTGCGCGCGATCTGTATGAAGTGCGGCGGCCCGGCCAGCCACACCTACCGCACGATCGACGGCAGGCCCGCCCACAAGGACGACCCGGTCATCCTGGTCGGGGCGACGGAGTCCTACGAGGCTCGATGCCGCACCTGTTACGAACTGCGCGGTGTGCGCAAGCGCCGGTTTACTCCCTCACAAGGGTGACCTTTCCGTCCACATACTGGCCGCCGACGGGGAAGTTTCCGACCTGCACCTCGTAACTCAGTTGCTCGCCGGTCTTGACGTCGAGGGTAAGGATGCCTTGGGTCGATCCGGGGTGGACCTCGGAAGTCTCGCTCGTCGCGACCTCGATGGTCGCGACCTGGCGCCCGTCCTTCATGTCGACAGACTGCAGCGTGTAGGTGTGTGCCACCGAAGGCGTGCCTGCGTCCTTGTCAGCCGGCATGAAGTCCTTCCACGAGTCGCCGACCTTGACAGGGCCCTCGGGCGCGACGTAGGACGTGAGCCTGGCAATGCGCATGGTCTCTGTTCCCGCATCGTCACCGCCCACCTTGAGCGGACGTCCGAACTTGTCGTACGTCGTGACTCCGGTCACTGTCCCGGGTGTCGTCTTCTGCGGCTTGTCGTTGATGAAGAGTTGGTGGTCGCTCTGGTAACTAGCGGCGATGAAGGTGCCGTCGTCCTTGACGTCGACGATCTCGTTGACGAGTTTCGCCTTGACGGTCATCTTGTCGCCCTGCCCAGTGATGTCGAAGGTGAGGCTGTAGGTGGTCTTCTGGCCTTTGACCGGGCGCAGCGAGAGGTCATAAGTCTGCGCCTGGCCCTGTGCCAGTGCCTGGGCGACGAGGCCCGTCAGGACGGCTGTTGCGATCATCGTGCGGTGTCCCATGGCGTGTTTCAGGAAGTCTGACGCTTTCGGCCTCCCGCTGGTTCGGCGTCGGGCCAATGGTACCGCGCCGAGGCCGCTCGGCTGCGGGCAGTATCCTCTTGGTTAGAAGTGGCCAATATCGGCAAGTTCCTGGTCGTAGCAGGCATCGGCGTCGCGGCGCTCGGCGCGGTGCTGTGGGGGCTGGCCAACGTGTTCCCAGGGCTCAAGATCGGGCGGCTGCCCGGCGACATTGCCATCGACAACGGCAACGTCAAGGTCTACATCCCGATCACGACCATGGTCATCGTCAGCCTTGTCGTTTCGGGCGTACTTTGGCTGATAGGAGCGTTCAGGAAGTGAGGCCGGACGTCGTCACCTTCGACTGTGCCCAGACACTTGTGAAGGTGGACTGGCAGCCGGCCGCCATCGCCGTCGAGAGCGCGATGCGGGCCGGCCTCACGCTGGACAGGCAGGTCGCTGGAGAACTTTATGCACGACGGCTCCAGACGATGTGGCCGGAGTTCATGCACCTCAACCTCCGGCGCGACGCGGACGTGCTGGCTGAGTTCTGGCTGCGCCTCACGCAGGAGTGGATGCAGCAGGCGGGACTCCCGGTCGAAAAGGCGTCCGAGGTGGTGGGGCACGCCAATGAAATCCTCTTCGGCGATGGCTCAAAGGTGTTCGTTCTCTATGAGGACACCGTGCCTTGTCTGGAGCGGTTGAAGAGAGCCGGGTACCGGCTCGCGGTCGTCAGCAACTGGGAC
>DATLWQ010000336.1:0-2005 GCA_035576225.1 Fimbriimonadaceae bacterium
GCGCGTCCCCCGAGTATGGCCATGCTCCCCGACCCTGAACGATGCTGGCACGGGCGTTAAGCGAACTGAAGATGCTGACGGCGCGCGGGTGGCTCGCTTTGCCGCTACCGACCTCGAACGCCAAAAGCGACTCGCGAGCCGTGACCGACTTCACCCCCAGAGCCTGGCACTGCAGCCTGCACTCCATGACCGCCACGGCGTTCCGTGCCGGCAGCGGCATGTGCCCGTACCGGTCTTCGATCTCTCGCTTCGCCTCTTCGAGTTCTTTCTGGTCGCGACAGGTCATGAGCCTCTTGTAGTAATAGAGCCTCTGCCCCTCCTCCTCGATGTACGCGGCTGGAATCAGCGCGACGACCGGCAGGTCGACGCTCGGAAGAGGCTCCAGCCCCTCCAGCGGGTCGTCCAGCACTTGAACTCCCGAACCGTCCGCCGCCGCCTTCAGGTACTTCACCTCGCTGTCAACGAGTTGCGCGTAAAGGTCGAACCCGACTGCAGACATCTGCCCGCTCTGTTTCGCGCCCAGCAGGTCGCCCGCGCCCCTGATCTGCAGATCGCGAAAAGCGAGCGAATACCCGCTGCCCAACTGGCTGAAGTCGTTGAGCGCGCTCAGCCGCGCCATCGCGTTCTCTGTGAGCGCCTTCGCGCCCTGGTAAAGAAGGTATGCGTACGCCTGCCTGTCCGATCGACCGACCCGGCCGCGTAGTTGATACAGTTGTGAGAGCCCAAACATGTCGGCGTTCTCCACGATCAAGGTGTTCGCGTTTGAAATGTCCAGGCCGTTCTCGACGATCGTCGTCGAGACCAGGATGTCGATCTCGCCGTTCAAGAACCCGATCATCACCGGCTCCAACGCCTGCTCGCCCATCTGCCCGTGACCGACCGCGATGTTCGCCGTCGGCACAAGTTTGCGCAGTCGTTCCGCGACGTGCTGGATGCCCTGCACGCGGTTGTAGACGTAGAACACCTGCCCTCCGCGCGCAAGTTCGCGTAGGATCGCCTCGCGCACGACCTCGTCCGCATAAGGCCGCACGAATGTTCTGATCGGCAGCCGACCCGGAGGCGGGTCGTTGATGACCGACATCTGCCTGATGTGCATGACCGCCATGCTCAGCGTGCGTGGGATCGGCGTCGCCGACATGCTCAGCACGTCGACGTTCACGCGCATCTGCTTCAGCGTCTCCTTGTGCTTCACGCCGAACTTCTGCTCCTCGTCGATCACGACCAGGCCGAGGTCTTTGAACTTCACGTCCTCCGAAAGCACCGCGTGCGTGCCGATCAGGATGTCCGTCTTGCCCTTTGCGACGCTCTCGAGGATCTTCCTACGCTCGGCCTGCGTCCTGAACCGGTTGAGCAATTCGATCTTCGTCGGGTACGGCGCCAGGCGCTCCGAGAACGACCGGAAGTGCTGCTCGCTCAAGATCGTCGTCGGACAAAGCACCACGACCTGCCGCTCCGCCTGTGCGACCTTGAACGCCGCTCGGATCGCGACCTCCGTCTTTCCGAATCCCACGTCGCCGCAGACCAGCCGGTCCATCGGGTTCTCGCTTCTCAAGTCCAACTTGACGTCGTCGATAGCCTCCAGTTGGCTCGGCGTCTCCGCCCAGGGGAACGCCGCCTCCATCTCGTCCTGCCACGGGGAGTCCGGCCCGAACCCAGGTCGCTCCACCGCCTTTCTTTGTGCGTAAAGACGAATAAGGTCGCGCGCGAACTCCCGCGCCTCCTCGCGCGCCCGTGCGACCGCCTTCTTCCACTCTGCGCCCGTCAGACGGTTGATCTTCGGCGGCGCCTCCTCCGGAGCGAGGTACTTTTGCACCCGGTCAAGTTGGTCCGCCGGAACGAACAGTCTGTCCGGCTTCTTGTACTCCAGGAAGAGGAACTCCTTCTCGACACCATCCACCTCGCGCTTGACCAGGCCGCGATATCGCCCGATCCCGAAGTTGATGTGCACCACATAGTCGCCGGGCTTCAGGTCTAGCACCGTCGCGATCGGCACGCCCTCGCGGAA
>DATLWQ010000337.1:0-6287 GCA_035576225.1 Fimbriimonadaceae bacterium
CGATCTTCCAGTCGTTGTCCCCTTCGATGACTGTGTGAGTGGAGGAGGGTACAGGGCTCATGGACGCGAAGAGCACGGGCTCGCTTAGCCCTATCGTCTTCGTGCTGACCACAGCGGCGCTACTCAACGCGCTGCATGCGACCGCCATGGCCAATAGGCCACTCTTATAGTCCAAACTCGGCAAACCTCCTCGGCAAAACCTCGGGGCGTCCCGGTAAAAATACCGCCCTCGAGAGTCGTGCCCATCTTACCAACGGAATTATCGGCACTTCAAGTTCCCCACGCCATAAAGGACTTTCGCCCGCAATTCAATTTGAACCTAAAAACAGGTGATCCGGTCACCTGTAGTTTTCCACAGGTACCCTCTCCGCGCGGCCCATGCTCAGCGTCCTGATCGTCAACTGGAACACCAAGGACAGACTGCGGGCGTGCCTTGCCTCGATCCACCGTTTTCCTCCCACCGAAACGATCGAAGTGATCGTCGTCGACAACGCGTCCACCGACGGCAGCGTCGAGATGATCCGCACCGAATACCCGAGTATTACTCTCATCTGTCCCAAGATCAACACAGGCTACGCACGCGGCAACAACATTGCGTTTGCACAGGCGAAAGGCGAATGGCTGCTCACTCTCAATCCCGACACCGAGTTCGAAGACGGTTCTCTGCAACTCGCGATCAATGAACTGCGAGTCAAGACGTCCTATGGGTGCTGCGGCATCAGGCTGATCGGTCCAGATGGCAAAGTACAGAAGTCCGTGCGCGGCTTCCCCACTTTCCCCGGTGTGTTCCGCGACCTCTTAGGCCTTCGGAGCGACTATCGGATGCAGTCGTTCGACTATTCGTCGCCCGGTCCCGCCCCGCAGCCGATGGGTACGTTCCTCCTCTTCAGGCGCAGCGCACTCGAGGCCGTCGGCGACCCGAAGGCGCCCTTCGACGAGGCGTTCCCGATCTTCTTCAACGAGGTCGACCTGCTCAAACGCATGGCGGGCGCCGGATGGCCGTGCTGGTACACGCCGGCTGCCCACGTCCTGCACCACCATGGAGCGAGCACCTCCCAGGTGAAAAGGAGCATGGTGTGGGAATCGCACAAGAGCCTCGTGCGTTACTTTGTAAAGCACACCAGGGGGCCCAGCCGGATGCTCCTTCCGCTCGTCGCCGTGGCATCCTATGCGGCGGCGCTTGTGCGAGCAAAAGGCTACGATGCCGGATTTCGACCTTAGTATCACGATCTGCAGTTGGAACACAGTGGACGACCTTCGTGCGTGCCTGGCCAGCCTGCGCGCGGCCAAGGACGAGGCGAACTTCGAGGTCGTGGTCGTGGACAACGACAGCGAGGACGGCTCCGCAGACATGGTCGCCGCCGAGTTCCCAGAGTTCGTGCTGATCAGGCAGGAGGTCAACCTCGGCTTCACGGGAGGCCACAACCTTGCCATCAAAGAGCGCAAAGGGCGCGACGTCGCCTTGCTCAATTCCGACACTGTCGTCCACCCCGGCGCAATCTCCGCAGTGAGCCAGTTCATGCGTGAAAACCCAAAGGTCGGTGTGGTCGGCGTCAAACTGCTGAACCCCGACGGCTCCCTCCAAATGAGTTGCCGCCGCTTCCCAAACCCGCTCGCCGCCGCATTCCGCAACACGTGGCTCGGAAGACTGTTTCCCAACAATCGATTTACACGCGAATATCTCATGGCCGACTTCGAACACGACAAGCCGCGCGAAGTCGACTGGGTCAGCGGCGCGGCGATGTTCATCCGCGGCGAACTGATCGACGAGATCGGCTTGCTCGACGACGACTTCTTTATGTATTGCGAAGACGTCGACTTCTGTCGCCGCGCTTGGGACGCCGGATGGAAGGTGATGTACCTTCCGTCAGCGGTGATCACACATGCGATCGGCCGTAGCAGCGATAAAGCGCCGAACAGGATGATCGCGCGCTTCCATCTCTCGATGCTCCGTTACTACCGGAAACACGACCTGCGACGCGCATCCCCGTTTGCACGCCCGTTCATGGTCGCGTTCGCGGCCTGTGCGCTGGGGCTGCGTGCCACAATCTTCTATCTGAAGAACAAGGTCGACGTTGTGAGAAGGAGGCTCGCCAAGTGAGGAGGAACGACATCGGCCTCTTCTGTCTGCTCACAGCCCTCTTCTTCGCGATCGTCGCGGGCGGCCAGGTGACGCTCGACGCTTCGGCGTTCGTCGCACCTCCTGGAGGGATCCTCACTACTCTCGCCGCCGCCGCCGCAGGTGTCATCGGCCTCGTGCTCTTAGTACGCGGTCAGTCAAGTCGGGCAGCCTTGTTGTTGGCGGCCTCGTTCGCTGGCATCTACCTGGACTTCCTAACCTCAGGGGACCAGTTCTCGCTGATCCGCGTCCTCATCGCACTTGCAGTCTTTGGTGGTCTTGCGTATGTCTTGGGCAAGAACCGCGTCGTGCAAATGCCGTCGATCCTCTACGGCGCGTGCGTCGTCCTACTTTTGACCACGATGGTGACGTCGATCTTCGTCACAGAGTTTCAATGGCCGACCATCGATGGGATGCAGTACTGGATCCTCTACGCCGCCGTCTTCTATCTCACCATCGCGGTCATCGGGCGCGTGCGCGGGCCGCGTCTTGTCGTTGAGACGATCGTCTTCTCCGGCTCGCTCGTCGCGCTCAAGGGCGTCTACGAGTACCTGCTCATGCGCGGACACGAGCCGACATACAGGATCTTCGCCGACTGGAACAATCCGAACGCACTCGCAGGACTCTTTGTCGTTGTCATCCCGCTAGCAATGGCGCTCGCGTGGTCCTCCGGCCGGGCGAAGAGGATCGCGGGATGGATCTGTGGCGGCGTCTGCTTGCTCGCGCTCGTGCTCACACAGTCGAAGGGAGGGCTACTTGTTGCACCGATCGGGATGCTGACGTTCTTGCTCGTCGCCTGGGCTTGGGCTGGCCGCAAGGGCGCGCTCTCGGGACTCGCGCCGCTCGCCCTCGGCGCGCTGCTCTTCTTCGCCGTCCAATTCACGACACCGCGATCGCCAGGGAAATCTTCAAGTGGGGCGCAGACCACGAGCACGGCGACTGCGCCTCTCGAGCGCGTCACGTCGCGCGCCGAAGCGGCACAATCGTCCTCATATCGCAAACTCCTGTGGCATGGTGCGATCGACCTCTTCAAAAAACAGCCTGTCGGATACGGCGCGGGCACCTACCGCTTCTACTCGGCCGAGAGCGGCCTCAACGAACAAACGCAACTGGCGCACCAAAGTTTCCTCCAGATCGCAGTCGAAGGCGGAGCGGTCGCACTCTTTGCGGTGCTCGTGCTGGCTGTGGCGTGGACGATCCGCATGTTCCGTGGTGCGCGCGCTCTTTCCCGCGAGAGGAACGTCCTGCGTGCAGGCGTCACCGCTGCAGTCGTGGCGATCGCAGCCAACGGCTTCGTCGAGAGCAACGTGTTCTATCTGGCGACCGGCATGTTGCTCTTCGTCCTGCTCGGCACCGGCCTTCAACTCGCGGCAGACGGAACGACGCCCGAGTCGCTTCCAGCCTCACTGCGCACCATGGGCGCGACCTTCGGCTGCCTCGTCCCGATCGGGCTTGGCATCTGGACTTTGCAGGACGATTTCGCAAAGGCGGCGCTCATCGGCGCGCTGCAACAGAGGGACGCGGCCAAGGTGAACAATGCGATGGCGGCTGTCGATCGGTTCACCGGCGTCGACGAGGAGGCCGCCTACCTTGCCGCGCGCTACGGAGGGGGCGACCAAGTTTCGGGATTGAAGAAGGCGGCTGCTCTCGGTCCGCGGACGCGTACGCTTCGCGCGCTCGCTACGGCCTATGACAAGGAGCACGAAGTCGACAAGGCGCTCGCAACACTTGAAAAGGCCCTGACCTACGATCCCAATAACCTGCGCACCCTCTCCCTCAAACTTTCCATCGAAGACAGGGCCGGAATGACCAAGGAAGCGATCCAGACTGCCAACGCCATAATTGCGGTCGAGAAGACCCCCTATCTGGAAGTGCGCGCTCTGCCCGAGTACGTTCCCACGGAGCCCGCCGAGGCGCGCACGTACCTCGCTTCGCACACGGCTAACAAGTCCGAGCGCGCTTCGATCCTTCACGAGGCGCTCGCTATTTACGTCCGGTACGACATCACGACCGTGCCACAGGTCATGGCCTTCGGAGAACTGGGGTTCGGTGGTGACAGGCCGGCTGACGCACGCGCAAAGATCGACAAGGCGCGTGCGATCGCCGACGAACTGATCGACCTCTACCGGGAGTTGGGCGACCCGGAGGGCGTGCGTGAAGTCGGCGGGCTCAAAACGGGCCTCACTGTGGACTGAACGTCGGGCACCATCGAAAGGTTGCCCTTGAGATAGCGCTCGACGACCTCTTTTGCGATGGGTGCGGCTTCGGAACCGCCGTGGCCCGCGTTCTCGACCACGACGGCGACAGCGATCTTTGGATCCTCTGCGGGCGCGTAGCCGACGAACCATGCGTGCGTCACTTTCGAACGCGAGTTCTCTGCGCTTCCAGTCTTGCCGCCCCACGTAACCCCGTTGATGATCGCTCTGCGCGCCGTGCCGTTCTCGACGACGTTGATCAGCGCCGAGTCGAGCGTGTTCCAGAACGAAGCGGGCAGATCGACGTGTCCCAGTTGCTCCGGCTGGATCGTCTGCATCGGTCTGTCGCCCTCCTTCCACCCCATCACCACGTGCGGGCGATAGATGGTGCCGTGATTGGCTGCTGCTGTGATTACGTTGATCATCTGGAGCGGAGTCAGCGAAAGATAGCCCTGTCCGATCCCCATGTTCAGTGTGTCGCCCGGTCGCCAATGTCGCTTGGTCGCGCTTATCCATTCCGCCGTCGGCACGATCCCCTTTCTCTCGCCCGGCACGTCGATCCCTTGTTTCTCGTCGAGCCCCAAAAGGCGGCAGGCCTTGCGCATGTTGTCGATCCCGGCCCGTGCCGCCAGGTCGCAAAAGTAAGTGTTGCAGGACTTTGTGAGCGCTTCTTTGAAACTCACGTTTCCGTGGTGCCCCAGACAGCGAATCCTCTGTTTGCCGATCTGATAGTAGCCTCCACAGAACACAGTGCGGTCCGGATCGAACACGCCGGCCAGTTGGGCGGCGATGCTGGTCACGATCTTGAAGGTCGAGCCGGGCGGGTACGCGCCATTGATGGAACGCTGGAGGAACGGCTTCATCGGATCGTCGTTGAGCGAGTCGTAGTCGGCCTGGCTGATGCCGTTGTCAAAGAGATGGATGTCGAAGGTCGGGCTGCTAGCGAGGCACAGCACTTCGCCGGTCCGGGGATCCGTCGCGACGACGGCGCCGGCACGGCCGTCCAGCATGCTCATCGCGATGCGCTGGAGCCGCACGTCGATCGAAAGGTGTAGTTCCGCACCAGGCACCGGCTGGTCCACAGAGACGGTCCTCAGTGGACGCATCTGCGGGTCGACCGCCATGTTCTCACCGCCTTCCTCTCCCATGAGCAGTTTCTCGTATTTCGATTCAATCCCGTCGCGTCCGACGTACGTGGCCGGCTTTAGACCCTGGTCGACAAGGCGCTTTACTTCTGAGGCCGTCGGCTTCCACACGAAGCCCAGAACGTGCGACAGGCTCGTGTCCTCAGTGTAAAAGCGCGTTGGTTGCAGTTCGATGCCGATTCCGGGCAGCCGTGGCCCTGCCTCGGCGATGATCGACGCGGCTTCGGGCTGTGCTCCCACATAGATCACCTGAGGCACGTATGGGTCCCACCGCGCGGACTTCAGGGGCTTCTCAAGCTTTTCCCGAGGAACGCCCAGTAGTCTCGCGACTTCGTCGATCGTCTCCGGGTGATCCTTCACCGTGTCGTAGACGGCGGTGACGACAGCGCTTTGGTGTACGCCTGCGAGCAGCACGCCGTTGCGGTCGACGATCCGGCCGCGCGGCGCGAGCGTCCCTACGCGGTCCATGCTCGTGCTGACCCCCATTGAGGCGAGTTCCTCCGACTGGATCACCTGCACGTACCAAAGACGTGCGATGAACGCGAGCATGCACAGCGCGATCCCGACCGGCAACACCAACTGCCGCTCGTCCAGGGTGTTGCGTCGGGGCGTGTGAATGACTGACATCTACTTTGGCGGGTGGTGGATCGGGCAGTACTTCTTCGGCTCGGTGCCCGCGATAAACGGCTTCTTGACACGCTCGGGACAGTACGGCGTCGCAAGCGCGCCTGAATCTGCGCAGACCTCGACGAAGACGATCTTCAGTTTGTGCTCTTCGACTGGCGGTGCGGTCTCGGTCTTCGGCGGGGCCGTGCCCGTGCTTGGCTT
>DATLWQ010000338.1:0-7215 GCA_035576225.1 Fimbriimonadaceae bacterium
CGAGCCTGCTCGAAGCCGCCATTAGATTGCTTGAGTCTAAGGGCGCGAAGGTCGAGCGCTTTGATTTTCGGGCGAACCCTCTCCCGATCTTCGACGCCGATCTAGAGGCGGCAGACGGCTACCCGGATAACGTATTGAAACTCAAGGCGGCGGTGCGCGAGGCCGACGCGGTAGTGATAGCCGGCCCAGAGTACAACTCCGGCCCGACGCCGCTCCTCAAGAACGCGATCGATTGGGTCTCGCGAAAGAGCAAGGACCGCGGGGCGCGAAACGAATGGGACAAGAAGGTGGTCGCTGTCATCAGTGCTTCGGACGGGCGGTTCGGTGGCATCCGCGCACAAATGGTCTATCGGAACTCCCTTAGTTTCATCGGCGCACACGTCCTGCCCGGCTTCGTTGCAGTGACGTTCGCCAAGGACGCCTTCGACGAACAAGGAAACCTTTTGGACGAGAGAGCGAATCGGGCCCTTGAGCGCACCATGACGGATCTGCTGGAGGTATCGTGCCGCTTGCGCGACCAATGAAGAAGATCTCACCCGCTGAGCCGGTCACAGACCTCAAGAAAGTCAAGATCGTCGAGTGTGGTGAGCCGCTGGTCGACTACCTGGATCTATGTCCAGACCTCGTAAAGGCATCTCCGGTATTTGACTACCACTATGAGCACGTCGTTAGGGAGACGGTGGCAGGCATGCTTTGTCGCGCAGCCAAGGCCTTGCCGAAAGGCTATCGCCTGGGAGTCCTCGAGGGTTGGCGCCCCCACCACATCCAGCGACGCATGTACCAGCGCACTTGGAACCGGTTCAAAGAACAACACCCTGACTGGAGCGACATCAAACTCCGGCGCGTCGCGAACCGCTACACCGCGCCGCTCAACGACCGTGTCCCGCCGCCGCACTCGACAGGTGGTGCCGTCGATCTATTTCTTCTGGACGACGCTCTGAACGAACTTGATATGCGCTCGCCGTTTGAGAGGTTCGATCGCCGTGCGTTCCACACAGACGCCAAGGGCCTCTCCCCCAAGGCGCAGGAGCACAGAAGAATCTTCGCTTCGGCGCTCAGGGAGGGCGGACTTACAAATTATCCGTCCGAGTTCTGGCACTGGAGCCATGGAGACCAAGGCTGGGCGTATAGGACGGGCGCCGACAACGCGATCTATGGCGTGACAGAACCGCCCGAATACGAGCCGGACCCCCGAGACCTGACCGACGAACCGGTCGTGTGGGTCGCCTCCACCTGATCCTGTGCCAACATCAGGCATGACCCCAGTGACCACGTCTTTGCGACAGCGAGCCAGAGACCAGTTCCCGGCCCTCAAGTCCGGCTTTGCGTTCTTCGAGAACGCGGGAGGCTCACAGGTGCCGCAGCAGGTGATCGACCGCACCTCCCAGTTCTTCGTCGATGCATACGCCCAGACGGGAGCCGAGTATCCCGCGAGCGACATTGCGACGGAGACGGCAAAACAGGCGAAGCGCTTTGCCAACGTCCTCATGAACGGAGAGGGCGTCGGCCAGACCCTGATCGGCCCGTCGACGACAGCGCTCTTGCACAGGCTCTCAGACGCGATGGCACCAAACATAGAGCCGGGCGACGAAATCGTCGTCTCGGTCGCAAACCACGAGGCAAACATCGGCCCGTGGGTCAAACTCGAGCGCTACGGCGCAAAGATCGTTTGGTGGGGAGTCGACGCGGACGACGGTTCATACAGTTTTGAAGAACTAGCGAGTCTTGTCGGCCCAAAGACCAAGGGCGTCGCTGTCGCGCACACCTCGAACCTCTTGGGAGACGTGATGGACGTCGCGCGAGTCGCAAAAATCGCGCACGGTGCCGGATCGCAGGTCGTCGTCGATGGAGTCGCGTTCGCGGCGCACGAGGCTGTCGACGTCAAAGCCCTCGGTGTGGACCACTACGTCTTCTCGTTCTACAAGGTGTACGGCCCGCACATCGCCGCGCTCTTTGGCACCGACGAAGCCTGGCAGAAAGTCATCGGGCCAAATCACTATTTCATTCCGGAACACGACTTTCCGTGGAAGTTCGAACTTGGTTGCCAGCCCTACGAGTCGCTCGCCGGGCTCCTCGGCACGGCGGACTACCTGGCTCACCTCGCAGGCGAAGGGCGCGAGCCGATGGAACGCGCCACGGTCGTTGACGCCTTTCGAGCAGCCCAGTCGCTGGAGGAGCCAATCCAGGCCCAGATCGCCGATTACCTCCTGTCCAAGCCGCAGATCCGTCTCTGCGGCCCGCGCACCGGCGACGTATCAGCCAGAAAGCCGACCTTCTCCTTCCTCCATGAGAGCATTCCTGCGGACAAAGTGGTCGAGGCGGTCAATGGCCCGGACCTCGGGATCAGGTACGGCCACATGTACGCCGCCAGGCTGTGCGAGGCTATCGGCGCCCCGCTCGATACGGGCGTCGTTCGCATCAGCGCCGTGCATTACAACAGTCCGGAAGAGGTCGATCGGCTGGTCGCGGCACTCGATAGGGCCATTTAGCAAGAACAATTCCCGGCCCATTGGAGTCTTACTTATCTGGACGGGCCCACTTTCGATCATTCATAGCCCGACCGACAATACATACGTACCGTGATTTCGGAGTCAGATATAGATACCCCTCAGAGTGAGTCCGCTAAGTCGACGCAGAAGAGAGAAAGCCTGCTACTGAACCTCATCGAGGAACTCAGCGGGTGCCACGACAACCGAGAAGTCCTTCGCGTTTCCTCGGCCTATATGAGAAAG
This sequence comes from Fimbriimonadaceae bacterium, assembly GCA_035576225.1. Taxonomy (GTDB): domain Bacteria; phylum Armatimonadota; class Fimbriimonadia; order Fimbriimonadales; family Fimbriimonadaceae; genus JADFMN01. The sequence continues at coordinate 2,733 of DATLWQ010000338.1, forward strand.
GCCTTTGCTGGCTTCTCGTTCTACGGTCTTCTCCTTTCCGACCAGGACCGCCACCACTGGCAGTTCATGCCGATCCTCAACCCCGACTCCAAGTCTCCGCAAGGCGTCTCCTGGGCCGATCTCCCTACCGACGAGCCCATCGACCCGATCATTCACGAACTTGGCACCGACGTGTCGGTTTCGGTCTCCCACGACGAGCGGCTGTATGAGATCGTCGCGGGCGAGGCCGACAGCCTCTACCTGCACGAAGAGCCCGATATCTCCGTCATGACGTCCATGTTCGGCGTGAAGGCAAAGACCCTCTACGGCGCACGTTGGGAGCGGCCGCGGGGCGGAATCGGATGGATCATCCTCGGCTACACCGAGCCCAGGGAGTTCGACGAGCATACACTCAGCCTTTTCGAGACGTTCGTCCGTATCACAGCGCGCATGGCCATCTACCCCGAGATGGTCCATGAGGTCGCTCGCACGGAGCGCATGGGCATGTCTCTGCGCCGCAACATCGTCCACGACCTCAAGACGCCGGTCACCGTCATCCGCGGATATGCGCAAACGATGCTGATCCCAGGCGTCGTCGACAGCCCGCAGACGCAGCGCGAACTTCTCACGGGCATCATCGAGCAGGCGGACAGGTTGCTCGACGACCTGAAGGACATCCTCGTGCCGCTCGACGATGCATGGCGGCCGCAGCCTGAAGAGTTCGACCTCGCGATCGTTCTTCAGCAGGCGATCATCGCCGAGAGGCACACGGAGCGTGCTCAGAACCACCGCATCCAACTCGAAGGCACGGACAAGCCGTGCAGGGTCTACGTCGACAGAAGAAAGATCAGGCGAGTATTAGAGAATCTCGTCAGTAACGCCGTCAAGTTTTCGCCTGGCTCGGGCAAGACCGTCACCGTCATCCTCGAGGACGACGGCACGGAAGTCAAGATCACCTTCATGGACGAAGGGATCGGCATGACGGAAGAGCAACTCAATCGCGTTCTTAGAGAGGGCGGTCGAGCGGTCGACAGGACGCTAGGCATCGAGGGCTCAGGCTTCGGCCTCGACTCCTGCCGCAAGGTCCTTGAAGCGCAAGACGGCGCGCTCGACGCCGAGTCGGAGCCAGGCAAGGGCTCCAAGTTCACAGCGCGGTTCCCCAAGCGACTCAGGATCTAGCCGCCCAGCGAACACCCGTCCCACGATCCGATCGGACTGCCCGGAGGAACGATCGACGGTCGCGCAAAGTCGAACCGTGTCCCGGCGGGCCGCTCGAAGAACCGATCGATCTCAGCACCCACAAGGCTCTCCTCGGCGTTTGTCGGGCGCATCCGCGCCCTGATCCGCACGAGTTCGGCGTGCGCGCCCGCCCGGACCTCCAGAGTGTTGTCCGTGTCGGCGTTGATCTCCATCAGATAATTCAGATACAGCCGGCGCACGGCCCATTGGATCGAGCCCAAGTCGCGCTGTGAACCGAACACCGCGTCCGTTGTCTTGCCGAGAACCTCGTCGAGGCTAGGTAGACCGCGGTCGCGCTCGTTCTGCTGAACGAGCCGCTCCAACCTCTGTGTATCCAAGAGGTCTCCCAGCACGACGTCTGCCGCTGCTTCGCTCGCCACGATCGGGTCGAACGCGGGCGACGTACGAGATCCAAACGTCTCAGCGCTCCCACCGACTCCGAACGAGCGCGGGCCGATCATGTCGATCACGCGGTCAGGAACCTTGAGGAACTTAGGATCCAGGCAGTCAAGAAGCGCGTCCAGGGCCTTTCGTTGCTCAGATCCCGGGATCCTCACAAACGGGCGCATGCCGTCGCCGTTGACAGTGTTCTGGTAATAGATCCCGCCGACCGCCTTCGAGGCGGCGTCCACTTCGTAGCGGTGGTACATGAAGACGGGCACGAACACCTCCTGGATGAGCGACATCGGCTCGCCCTTCGCCAGTCGGTCCGGCCCGAACGACGCGAGCGCAATACGCCGGACCGCCATCGCCTCGCGAAGGCCGTCCACTGCGTCTGCGCGATCGTCCCACAGGCTCGCACGCGGATCCGCTCCGCTGACCGGCCGCGCATCTTGGTCGGAAAGGAACAGTAGCCCTTTCTTTACCCCGTCGTTCACGATCTTATCAAGTTCCGCCTTCTCGTCGGCGCCCTTGGGAAACTCCGAGTACAGGTACTTGATCGCGAGTTTGTCGTACGCGCCGATTCCGACTCCGTACGGGTCGCTCACGTCGATCCTTCCGTTCTTCACGCCGATGCGCGGCGAAGGGTAGTCCATCACGGATCCGCGGTCGTAAGTGCTCGCCGCGAAGTTGTGCGCCAGCCCGAGCGTGTGCCCAGTCTCGTGCGCGGCCAGTTGCCTCACTCGGGCAAGCGCGAGTTGGACAGGATCGTCTGGTGAACCGCTTCCCGTCTTCTCTGTGCCGAGCAGGCCCTCGAAGATCAGGCGGTCCTGCCGTACGCGCAACGACCCCAGCGAGACGTGCCCTTGGATGATTTCACCAGTCCGCGGGTCGGTGATCGATGCTCCGTACGACCAACCGCGCGTCGATCTGTGCACCCACTCGATGACGTTGTAGCGCACGTCAAGCGGATCGGCGTCCTGCGGAAGCACCTTCACCTGGAACGCGTTCTTGAACCCCGCCGCTTCGAACGCTTGGTTCCACCAACTCGCGCCCTCGACCAGCGCAGACCGGATCGGCTCTGGCGCCGCATTGTCGACGTAGTACACCAGCGGCGCAACTGGCTCGTCGCTCCCTGGCTTCTTCACGAGAAGGTGGCGCGCGACGAATCGCTTGACCATTGTCTTGTCGAGCGGAGCCGAGTAGTCCTGAAAGGAGATGCCGAACGCGCCGATCCGCGGATCGGCGGCGCGCATCTTGTAGCCGTCGTCGGGCAGTTCGATGATCGATATGTGCTGCACGATGCTCCACGAGTCAGCGATCGGCACCGTCGCCCGCACGAACCGCCCCCGGCCAGAAAACTTGAATGTCAGAACCGACTGAAACTCAATGTTCTTTGGGAACGATTTGCACTGATCGAAGTCCACCGCGCTGCGTTCCTTGTCCAGGGAAGCAGTGCCGTCCCCGCTGCCCTTCACTGTCTCCTCGACGTTGTTAGCGTCGCTCACAACCAGGCTCGTGAGGTCCACGAGCACGGTGCCGTCCGGGTCTTCGGCCATCACAGGGCCCGCCCATAGCACCGAAGGAGCGAACGACTCGCGCACGGCGTTTTTCTCTTCGTCGCTGCCGTTCTCAGCACGGAACCGGAGGTTGGGCACCTCGAAGAGCACCTTGTCTCCCACGCGCCTGATGCGAAACACCTCGTCCGGCCCAAGGCTCCCTCTGTCAAGCCCAACATCGTTCGATCCCAGCCCCGTCCTGATCGCGGTCAGAAAGAGGTACTCGTGCATCTGGTCGGGCGCGATTTGCAGCAGCACCTTGCCTTTTCCCGGGTTCCTGTAAGTAACAAGAAGCCCTTCGACCTTCGTGAACCCCTCTGTAGCCTTCGCTATGGGCGATTGGGCGGAACAAAAGGCGGAGCAGAGCAGTAGGACTGCAAAAGTGAACGATCGAGGCATGAAATGCCTTATACTCCATACGCGCCCCCCGTTCTCAGGGGGCCGGAGCACATCTATGGCAAATAAACGAACTTGGAGGAGGATCCTATGTTTCTCCTGCACATGATTCTCGCCGCTCCGCAAGTGCAGTCTGCACTAGCATCGACCACTGAGCCGGCGGGGGCTATCAGTACTCGCTTCTCCTACACAGCCACGGTCCCCAAGGTGCCCCAAGGCACGCACGGGCTTGACGTCTGGCTCCCCCTCCCTTCCGACAACGCGTTCCAAAAGGTCACCAACGTGAACGTGGACGCGGACGTCGACTACCTGATCACGCGCGAGCAAAAGTTCGGCAACAGGATGGTCTATGTCCACTTCGGCGATCCGCAAGGGACGCCCAAGGTCACCGTCTCCTTTGACGTCGAGCGTCGCGAGGCGTCTGGAACAAAGAGCCCGGTGCAGCAGCGCATCGTGCCCGACGACTATCTTCTTCCCGACCGCCTCGTCCCCGTCAATGGCCGCTTCCACGACATTGCTGAAGAAGTTGCTGGCTCGCAACCGACGGCGATGGGGAAGGCCAAGGCGTTTTTCCAGCACATCCTGGACACCATGACCTACGACTACGACAAGAAGTCTCCAGAGTACGGTCAGGGCGACGTGGCGTTCGTGTGCGACTATAAGAGCGGAAACTGCTCGGACCTCCACAGTTATCTAATCTCGCTCTCTCGCGCGATGGGCATCCCAGCGTATATCGAGTACGGCTTTCCGATCACTGGCATTCCGCTCGGAGATCCTATCCCCGAGAAAGGCAAGATCGGCGGCTATCACTGCTGGGCCTGGCTCGACATCGACGGAACGTGGATGCCGTTCGATGCTTCCGACGCGAGGAAGTGGCTCGACGTGCACGACTCGAAGATGAAGAACCACCTCCTCGGCCATCTCGTCCT
>DATLWQ010000339.1:0-3372 GCA_035576225.1 Fimbriimonadaceae bacterium
GTCCGGCTCGTAAAGAACCTTGGGCTGCCGATTGTCGCGCTTGGCGGCGGTGGCTACGCGCTACAGTGCGTCCCGCGCATGTGGGTCGCGGCTGTGCTGACACTTGCGGGGATTCCCTTTGACGACGCTATCCCCGCATCGATCCCTCGCGAGTGGAGGATGGAGACGTTTTCCGATACCGAACTTCCACTGCCGCGGAACCAAGGTCGTCAGGAAGCGGAGCGAGTCGTTAGTTCCGTATATCCGACTCACTGACCCATGATGTCGACCCAGCCCGAGGAAGCCTTCACTTCTGCACCCGCCTTTGTATGAGCGGTGAATTCGATCATGACTTGGGTAGGCACTCCTTCAATATCCAGGTTCGGAACCTTGAGCGTGACAGACCGGTCTTCGTCGGAACGGATCAGAAAAGGTTCTGCCGTACGGTTGGAGTGCGCTTTTGCCTCGATCACTCTTGCAATCTCTTTCCCCTTAGCATTTCGAAAGAGAACTGTCAGATCCGACTTGTCGAGGGGCGGCAGAGTGACGTCGTCCGTGGTGGCGTTTGTGAGAACGATATCGATCTTTACTCCGTTAGACTCCCGGTCAGCGAACAACTCCGTCTCGACTCTCCCGCTCTGATAAAAGAGGTTCAGAAAAGGAGAGAGTGCTGCCGTCAACCGCTTGTCCTTCGACTTGTATATACGCCCCGACATATAATTCCCGTCGGTGAAAACTTCGATGTAGCCGTCAGCACGCGGGTCGATACCAACGTCAACAGTGTGCTGCGAATTCTTGAACCGCAGGACGCAGGACTCAGTTGGGGCAAGGTCGACAGGCTTTGTAAAGTAGTCGCGTTGCTCCGATGCGCGCAGCAGGCCAAGTATCTCCTTAGCCTCTTTGCCTTGATAGTGCCGATGGAGAAGTAGGTTCGTGCCAGCGTAGTGAAAGCCAATCTTCTCAGTCGAAAGTTCTTTGGTGGGATAGTTGCTGAAGGTATCGAGGTAGTAGGCGTCAAACTCGCCCTGGTCAAGGATCCAGCCGGCGCTCGAAGAAATCGGCCCCTTCGGCCCGCAACCGGCGACGAGGAAGACCGCCAAGAACCAACTGCGTTTGAACATCGCTTCACCTCTATCTTGCCCTCACGCCTGAGCCATCAAGACCTGACGCGGAGTGCGACTCAATTATATCGTTTGGCGTGCGACTACTCGCTCTCGCTGCGCGACTGCCTCATGTAGTTCGCCTTCGACTCGTCATCGAGCAGCGTGAACCGCGTATAGGCGGGCTGGAAGCCAAGAAGCACGGTGCCGGTCGGACCGTTGCGGTGCTTGCCAATGATGAGTTCCGCGACGTCCGCGGTGTCGGGGTTCCACCGTTCTAGGCTGTCCGCCTCGCGCCGCTTGTAGTACTCCTGCCGATAGATGAACATCACTGTGTCGGCCTCCGCCTCGATCGAGCCTGACTCCCGGATGTCGGCGAGCATCGGCCGCTTGTTCTCGCGAGACTCGACGCCGCGGTTGAGTTGCGAGAGCGCGACCACGGGCACGTCCAGTTCCTTAGAGAGCGCCTTCAGCCCCCGCGCGATCTCGCCGATCTCCTGGTTGCGGTTCTCGGGCCGCCTGCTGTTGCCGCGCATCAGTTGCAGGTAGTCGACCACGACGAGCGCCAGGCCCTGGTCCGACTTAAGCCTCCTGCACTTGCCGCGCATGTCCAGCGTGTTGATGTCCGAGGAGTCGTCGATGTAGATCGGTAGCGTATAAAGTTCCTCGCAGGCGTCGGCGAGCTTCTGATAGTCGTTGTGCGAGAGGTTCGCCTTCTTCAGTGTCCCCATCGGCACCCGCGCGATCGTCGAAATCACGCGCCGAACGAGTTGCTGACCGCTCATTTCGAGGCTGAACACCGCGACTGCGCCTTTGTCCTGCCGGGCGACATTGAGCGCAAAGTTCATCGCGAGCGACGACTTCCCCATCGCAGGGCGCGCGGCGATGATGATGAAGTCTCCGCCGTAGAACCCCGTCGTCACCTTGTCGAGGTCGTGGAAGCCGCTCGGCATGCCGAGGATCGGCTCGCCCGTGTCGAGCAGGTGGTCGACGTCCTTGAAGAACTCCTTCGCCAGCGACTTCGCCGAATCGAAGTACTTTCCGATCCGCTTCTGCCCGACCTCGAACACCATCGACTCGGCCTGGTCGACCTTTTCGTCGGCGGTGCTCTCTGGGTCGCGAACGATGCCGAGGATCTCGTGGCCCGCCGTCTCCAAGTGGCGCAGCGTCGCCTTGTCCTGCACGATCTCGGCGTAATAAGTCGCGTTCTTCGCAGTCGGGACGCTCTCGGCGACCTGCACGAGGTACTCGGTGCCGCCGACCTCCTGCAGCATCCCCCTGGCCAAGAGTTCGTCCTTGATCGTGACGAGGTCGATCGCCTTCGCGCTCAACAACAATTGCCGGATCGCGCGGAAGATCTCCTTGTGCGCCGGCTGGTAGAAGTCCTCCTCAGAGAGGATCGCCTGTACTTCTTCTGCCGCGCGCTCGCTCAGCATCATCGAGCCGAGCGTCGCCATCTCCGCTTCTATCGAGTGCGGAGGTACAAAATCATCCAGGCGTCGCGGGATCGGTTGGGCCATCTGTCTTCGCCCTCGATCATGGCGGCACCGCGACCTGATTAACGCATCGTTTACTTGCAGATTGTTCGCCGACTTTTGCCCAACAAAAAAGTCCACCTGATACCGACAAGAAAGCCGGGCCTTTTCCCCGTAGTTGTTAGTACAATCGGGTTCTCCACAGTCGCCAACACGGCTCAGCACACGATTTCCACTGAGCCAAGCGAATTATCCAGACCTTTCCCACGTCGTACAATAGAGACCATGCTTGCCCTAGCCCTGGCCCTGACCACCGCAAGCGCCCAAGTCCCTGGACAGTCGGCGTCCGGCGCGTGGCTGGCGGCCCTCCAAAAGGTCGCCAAGGCAGAGAAGGCGAGCCTCTGTGTCGACGTCGACGACTCCTTCACCCCAGCGCCCATCGTCTACGACAAGCCGGACGGAGAGCGCGGCATGGACCGGGTCGCAGTCGCGACCAACCGCACATGGACGGAGATCGAAGGCGTCTACGTCTTCCGCCGGCAGTACGACGCCGACGACATGCGGCTCCAGTCCCCTGACCGGACCGTCCTCGACACGCTCCTCACGATGGGCGTCACCGACCTCCAGCGTCTGCGCGAGGGCGACCTCGCGTTCTCCACGCTTCCTGCCGCGACACAAAAGAAACTCCGATGGGCGATCGCGATGACCGGCAACGGCGTCGGCGATTCGCTGCTCGCACAATATCCCGATTCCTTCGGCATGAGGCTCGTCCTCGACGCCGTCGCAAAGACGCAAAGCCACACGACGGACGGCACGGT
>DATLWQ010000340.1:0-4326 GCA_035576225.1 Fimbriimonadaceae bacterium
CATGCGCAAGAGCGCGTCGGTGTCCTGCATCGGGGAGCCCGGGCTTGCCTGAACGCTGGCGACCAGCGGCGCCGTCTCCAGTTCGGCCAGAAAGACCTCCAGCGTCATACGGTCGCCTTGTCTCTCAGTCTTTGTGCGCACTCCCAAGCGCGCTTCACGTCGCGGACGATCAGCGAGTAACCACCGTCGTTGGTCGCGCTCTGCTGTCGCAGCACATACGCAGGGTGCAAGGTGGCCAGAGCCACCTTCGCGTATTCGCACTCGAAGTACTTTCCCCGCTCCAAAGTGATCCGAAAGTCAGGCTTGATCAGGTTCTTCGCGCTCGGCGCGCCCACGCACAAGATCACCTTCGGCGCGATCGCGGCGAGTTGGGGCACCAGCCACTGCTTGCAGTTGGCGACCTCCTCCGGCGAGGGCGGTCGGTTCCGCGCGCGGTCGCCGTTCCACTCGCAAGCGCGGCACTTGAGCGTGTTGCAGATGTACACGTCATTGCGCGAGAGCCCGTTGTCGGCCAGGGCCTGGTCGAGCATCTTTCCGGCGCGGCCGACGAACGGGCGGCCCGTCCTGTCCTCCTCTTCGCCCGGCCCCTCGCCCACCAGCACGAGCGGTGAATCCGAGTTGCCCTCGCCAAAGACGACGTTCGTCCTCCGCTTGGAGATGTTGCACAGCGTACAGTTCAGAGCCTGGTCTCGTACTTCGTTCAGCGTCATGCTTCCTCTTCGATGATCTTCTTCAATCGGTCATACGAGTCGGGCAGGCTCTGGGGCAGCACGCGCACCTCGCCCACCGTCGTCATAAAGTTCGTGTCGCCCGACCACCTCGGCACGATGTGCCAGTGGACGTGGCTCGGGATCCCAGCCCCCGCCGCGAGCCCGACGTTCGCCCCGATGTTGAAACCCTGAGGGTCGTACGCCCTCTTCAGCCACCGGATCGCCTTTGCGGTCAGCGCGTTGATCTCGAAAAGTTCGTCGTCGTCGAGGTCCTCCACGTTCGCCGTGTGACGATAGGGCGCAACCATCAGGTGTCCGTTGGTGTACGGGAACGCGTTCATGATGACGAACGCCTTGGCTCCGCGATAGAGGATCAGGTTCTCCCGGTCGTTGTCCTGGGCTGGCAGTTCGACGAAGATGCAACCGCCCGAAGGTTTCGTCGCTTTGGTGACGTACTCGAACCTCCAGGGCGCCCACAGCCGTTCGGCCATAACGTGAGAATACCGTTACTCTTGCGCAACGGTCGCTACACGCCCGTCGCAAGGATGATCGCCTCAGCGACCTCCTTCATGCTCTTGCGCGAGTTCATCGACTGCTGTTGGATCCGGCGGTACGCCTCGTCCTCCGTCACGCCCTCGCTCTTCATGATCAGCCCCTTGGCCTGCTCCACGATCCGCCGCGCCTCCATCCGCCCCTGAAGAGAGTTGAGTTCTCGGCTCAGAACCTTGTTCTGCTCGTAGCGGCTGCGCGCCACCTCGATCGCCGGCGCCAGGTCGCTCGGCTTAAACGGCTTGACCAGATATCCGAACACGCCTGAGTTCTTCGCCCGGTCGACCAGTTCCTGGTCGCTGTAGGCGGTCAGCAGGATCGCGGGAGCGATCTGGTCCTCTGTGAGTTTCTGTGCGGCGTCGATGCCGTCCATCACGGGCATCTTCACGTCCAACACGCAGACGTCGGGCGCGTTCTCACGGGCCAGGGCTATCGCCGCCTGCCCGTTCTCCGCCTCGGCGACGACGTCGTAGCCCAGCGTCTCGAGCATCTGTCGCAGGTCGAGCCGGATGATAGGGTCGTCGTCGGCGATGAGAACGCGCATCTGAGTGATTAAATTCTACCATTCGGGACGCTCGGCTGGAAGTTCGGCCCGGTGGTGGATAGAATGGTCGGGTGACCGAATCGCTCCGACGCCTGATGCAACAGCCGATCGACTACGCCGGGCTGTTTCCTCCGGCACAACTCGGGATGCGCGAGGCGCTCGCCGAGTACGGGGCCGCCCTCGATTCCGACGACGAGTGGATCGTCAACCGCTTCGTCTGCCCCGCCCAGCGGGTCGACGAGTGCATCGGACTGCTCAAAGAGGCCAAGACCAAGACAGGGGAAGACCCCAACGTCGAGTTCTCGATCGTCGGCACGGCGCTTACCGCCGGTGCAGGCGCAGTCGAATCGATCCAAAGCGACCAGGAACAGGTCAAGCAGGCCTTCTACCACGGCGGAGTCGGTACTTACGAGATCAGGCTCCCCGACGGGCCAGAGTTCGACGCGTGCCTCGGCGCCGTCAAGAAGTGCTTCAACTGGTTCGACGAGCGCGACGTCGAGGTCTATCTTGAGGTCCCCTGGGGCCCCAACATGTCGGAGCAGATGGCAAAGGCGTCCTCGACCATCGACGGCGTCTGTTTCAAGGCCCGCACCGGCGGAACCACGCCCGAGCAGTTCCCCGACGTGCGCGAACTCGCTTCGTTCCTGGTCGAGGTCGCGGGCCTAGAGAGCCTCTACAAGTTGACGGCCGGGCTCCATCAGCCGCTCCGGCACTACGACTCCGACCTCGCGTGCTTCCACCACGGCTTCCTCAACGTAATGATCGCCGGTGCGCTCGCTACCATCCAGCACGCGACGCTCTCCGAGGTCGAGCAAGTGCTCTCGATCGAGGACCCCGCCCTCATCATCTTCACCGACAAGACAGTCGAAGCGCTCGGCAACGTTCTGACCCTCAAGGACATCGACGAGTGGTGGCTGTTCTTCGGCGGGTTCGGCTCCTGCTCCTACCGCGAACCCATCGAGGGTCTCCAGCAGGTAGGGTTCGTCTAGGAATGCCCAAGTTCGTCGTCCCCGCGTCTGCCCGGAGTTGGGTCGAGTACAGCCCGGACAACTTCTTTCCGATCCAGAACCTCCCGTTCGGGCTCGCTGCGCCAAAAGGGCGCAGCGAGTGCGTCGTGATAGCGATCGGCGGCTATGCGCTCGACCTGCAGGCCCTGATGGAAGGCGGCCTGATCGACGAAGAGCAGTTCCCGATCCTCGACTCCTTCATCAATCTGGACATCGAAGGCATAAGAACTCTCCGAAAAAGGGCGTTCGATCTCCTGCAAGAAGGGAGCAGCGAACTGCAAGGAAACAAGAAACTGCGAGAGCACGCAATGATCCCGCTCTCCAAGGCCAACCTGCAGGTGCCGATCCCGCCGCCGGCCTTCATCGACTTCTACAGCGGCATCAACCACGCCAGCAACGTCGGTCAGATGTTCCGCCCCGACCAGCCTCCTCTGCTCCCCAACTACCGCTGCTTGCCGGTCGGCTACAACGGACGCGCTTCGAGCGTCGTTGCCAGCGGCACCCCGATCGTCCGTCCCAAGGGCATCACCAAGCCGCCCGAGGGCGATCCCACTTTCGGGCCGTGCAAAGGGCTCGATTTCGAACTAGAAATGGGCTTCTACGTCGGCGAAGGCAACGAGATGGGCAAGCGGATCACAGTCGGCAAGGCCGAAGACCACATGATCGGCCTCGTCATGGTCAACGACTGGTCGGCGCGCGACGTCCAGCGCTTCGAATACGTCCCTCTCGGCCCGTTCCTCGCCAAGTCGTTCGCGACCAGCGTCTCGCCGTGGATCGTCACCCTGGACGCTCTCGAACCGTTCCGCGTCGAGGGCATGGCGCAAGACCCCGAACCCCTACCGCACTTGAAGCAAGGCGGCAAGAAGCACTTCAACGTCGAATTGGAAGTCTCGCTGCAAAGCGAGAAGATGAAGAAGCCGCAGGTCATATGCCGCACCAACATGACCAACCTCTATTGGTCGGTCGCCCAGCAACTGGCGCACCAGACCTCCAATGGCACCCCGGTCGAGTTCGGCGACCTTTACGCGTCGGGCACGATCAGCGGCACAGAAAAGGGCACGTTCGGCTCGATGCTAGAACTCGCCTGGAAGGGCGACGACCCGATCATGCTCGAGGAGACCGGCGAAAAGCGCACCTACTTGGCCGACGGCGACACCGTTACCTTCCGAGGCTGGGCGCAGGGCGACGGCTACCGCGTTGGCTTCGGCGAAGTGTCCGGCAAAATAATGCCCGCGAGGAACTGATGCTGGCTAGGCTCGAAGATTCCGTCGTCATCGTCGTCGACATGCAGCCGACCTTCCTCGACGGCTGCTGGCACAGCGCGGAGGTACTTAATCGCACGAAGTTCCTTGTCGAGTGCGCCAACCTCCTCGGCGTGCCAGTCGTGGCGACCGAACAGTACAGCGAGCGCATGGGCGGAACCGAGCCCGGCCTCGCCGCTCTCATCGGCCAGGCCGCGCTCGACAAACTCACCTTCTCCTGCTGCGGCATCGCACCGTTCAACGAGTCACTGGGC
>DATLWQ010000341.1:0-2238 GCA_035576225.1 Fimbriimonadaceae bacterium
CCGGAATATAACCGCGAAGTGTTGGAGGCACTGCGCCAGCCGCTCGAAGACGGGATCGTCAGCGTCGCGCGCGTGCAGGCCACGATGACGTTCCCCGCCGAGTGCATCCTGGTCGGAGCGATGAACCCGTGCCCGTGCGGCTACAAGGGCTACCCCGAAGCGAAGTGCATCGGCGCGGCGCAGTGCGAAAAGTACGCGGGCAAAGTCAGCGGTCCGCTGCTCGACCGCATCGACCTGCACATTGTCGTGCCACGACTGAAGCCGGAGGAACTGATCGACAAACCGACGGGCGAACCGAGCGAATCGATCCGGGAGCGCGTGGTCGCTGCACGCGAACAGCAGCACAAACGGCTCGGCTCACAGCGCACCAACGCGAAGATGGCGCCGCGAGAAGTTCGCGAGGTCGTGGAGATGGACGAAGAGTGCAAGGACTTTATGAAACTGATGTCGGCGCGCATGAACCTCTCCGCACGCGTCTTCGACCGCATGCTGAAAGTTGCGCGCACCATCGCCGACCTCGCCGGGGAGGAAAAGGTCACCAAGAGGCACTTGAGTGAAGCCGTGCAGTACCGCAGCACGACGCAGTAGCGCCTAGCCGACTTGTGACGCCAAGACCTCGCGGCCCTTCGCGATCGCTTCGTCGAGTTTTCCAGGATCCTTCCCTCCAGCGGTTGCAAAGTCCGGCCTCCCGCCACCGCCACCGCCGGCGACGACAGCCATCGCCTTGACGAGGTTGCCGGCGTGCGCACCCTTCGCCTTTGCGTTGTCGCCCACCTTGCATACGAACGTCAGTTTGCCGTCGGCAGCCACCGTGACCACTGCTACCCGGTCGGGCTGGCCGTCGACGAGACGGTCGGCTACAAGTTGCGCGTCCTTCGGTTCGGCATCCTCCAACTTCTCGACCGCGAACTGCACTTCGCCGACCGAATCGACCTGCGTCTGACCTCCGCCCTGCGCCGCCAGGCGCTCTCGCTTGCGCTTTTCTTCCTTCAGGTTTTCCAGGGTCTTTTCCACTGAGCGCAGCAGTTCGTTCGGCGAGGATTTGAGCAGGACTGAGGCCGCTTCTATGACATTTCGCTGCTCCTGCGCCCAGTTATACGCACCGTGTCCGGTGACGGCCTCAATGCGCCGTACGCCGCTCGCAGCCGACGACTCTGAGACGATCTTGAACAGCCCGATCTCGCCTGTGTTGCCCACGTGGATCCCGCCGCAGAGCTCCCGTGAGAAGGAGAGTTCGCTCGGCTTCATCCCACCCACCTGCACCACACGCACGCGGTCGGCGTACTTCTCACCGAACAGTGCCATGGCGCCCATTTCGCGCGCGTCTGGGAGCGGCACGTCCTCATAGATGTGCATGGGCTGCGCCCCCAACGTCCGCTCGTTGACGATCCTCTCGACCGATGCGATCTCGTTTTCCGTCAGCGCGTGTCCGTGCGTAAAGTCGAAACGCAAATGGTCGGGCGCGACGAGCGAGCCTGCCTGCGTGACGTGCGTCCCAAGCACCTCGCGCAGAGCAGCGTGCAACAGGTGTGTCGCGGTGTGGTTGCGTACGATATCCTTTCGCCGCTTTTCGTCCACTTGCGCGTCCACGTTCTGCCCTTTGATCGCTTCGGGATCGACGTCGCCTTCGCAGAGGTGGACGAACACGCCGTCCCTCTTCTGCACATCGACGACCTTGAGTTCGAAGTCTTTGCCTTTGATCGTTCCCGTGTCGGCGACTTGACCGCCGCTCTCGGCATAGAACGGGGTGACGTCCAGTGCAACGATCAGCGTTCCTTCGCCAGCAGCGCGCGCGCCGGTGACAGTCGTTCGCTCGTGCGTGGATGCGTAGCCGGTGAACTCGCTCGGCACATTGACAAGTGCCTTCCCGGAATCGACGCCCCCGTAGACCGTGTCCATGCCTGAGCCTGACCTCGATCGCTCTTGCGCCTCGGTCAGCGCAGCGAGGTAGCCCTCATAATCGACTTTGAAACCTTGTTCGGATGCGATCTCCAACGTGACCTCGAAAGGAAATCCAAACGTATCGTAAAGGCGGAACGCTGATTCGCCGCTGAGCGTTTTATTCCGTGATTTGCGCACAGCGGCGAGTTCTTCAGCAAGGATCTCCGTGCCTTGTTCGAGCGTTCTGCGGAACTGCTCCTCTTCGTTCTTGAGCGTCTCCTGAATCACTTCTCTCCGCTCGTGCAGTTCGAAGTAGTGGTCGCCGAGTGCACGCACCACGCCGTCGTACGCCTTGTG
>DATLWQ010000342.1:0-4228 GCA_035576225.1 Fimbriimonadaceae bacterium
CGGCGGGCGGCGGTACCGGCCATATCGCCGAGTACTACGGCGATGCGATTAGGGCGCTCGACATGAGCGGCCGCATGACGGTCTGCAACATGTCGATCGAGATGGGCGCGCGCGCAGGAATGATCGCGCCCGACGACACGACGTTCGAGTACATCACTGCCGAAGACCGCCCGTTCGCACCGAAGGGCAGAGACCTCGACGCGCTGCGAGACTACGCGTCGAGACTTCCCACCGACGCCGGTGCGCAGTACGACAAGCACGTCCACGTCGACGCCTCCGGCCTTGTGCCACAGGTCACTTGGGGCACGAACCCCGGCCTCACCACAGACATCACTGGCTCGGTGCCCGAGCCGCAGGACAAGACCGAGCAGCGCGCCCAGACATATATGGGACTCACGCCCGGCACCAAGATGACCGACCTGAAGATCGACACCGTCTTCATCGGCTCCTGCACGAACTCGCGCACCGAAGACCTGCGGCAAGCGGCGGCGCTGGCCAAGGGGCGCAAGGTCGCCGGGAGCCTCCGCGCCCTGGTCGTGCCTGGCTCCGAGGCCGTGCGCGCCCAGGCTGAAAAGGAGGGCCTCGACCAGGTCTTCAAGGACGCCGGGTTCGAGTGGCACCACAGCGGGTGCTCGATGTGCCTAGGCATGAACGGCGACATCCTCAGGCCCCAGCAGAGGTCGGCTTCGACCTCCAACCGCCCCTATGAGGGCAGGCAGGGCCCGGGCTCCAGGACGCACCTGGTCTCCCCTCTCACGGCTGTAGCGACGGCTATTGAGGGCAGATTGGCCGACCCACGTCCCTATTTGGACTGACAGCAGGGGTATCCTTTCGGTTCATTCTTGCAGCCAGGACTAGTCGAAAATGAAGCGAACATTCCAACCCAATAACCGGAAGCGAAGCAAGACGCACGGCTTCCGGGTGAGGATGCGCACGACGGACGGTCGCAACGTCCTCAAGCGCCGCCGGGCGAAGGGGCGGAAGCGGCTCGGGGCTTGAAGGGACCCAGCAGGGCACGGTTCGCTGAGATCTATGACCAGGGCCAGCGCGCCTCCAGACCGCTCTTGAGCGTGCGCGCGCTGCCCGGAACCGGCCAGATCGGGATTGCGGTCTCGAAGTCGATCGGCAGCCACGCCCGCAGGAACAGGCAGCGAAGGCGCGTGCGCGCGGCTCTGGCCGAGTTTGAGGCCGAACTCCAGGGCCTCGATGTGACGGTGACCGTCAGGCAGGCGGCCGAGACGGCGACGAGCGGCGAGATCGCCGCCGAACTGAGAGAATTGATTGCGGAGATGCGGTCGAGATGGGCAAATGGATCGGCGTCCGACTGATCCGGCTGTACCAGAGGTGTACGAGATGGAAACCGAAGGTATGCCGGTTCACGCCGAGTTGCTCGCAGTACACGCTCGAAGCGATCGAGAAGTACGGCCTGCTGAAGGGCTCGTGGCTGGGGTTCCGGCGCATCCTACGGTGCCACCCAGCCAACCCCGGAGGCTATGACCCCGTACCATAGTTTTAGGAACCGATAGAAGATGAGTCAACAAAGGCCCCCGAACCCCACCGTCACGATTCTCATGTGGGGCGTCCTGTTCATCACAGGCTACTTCCTCTTCTTCGGAAACAAGGGCCCCGCCGACACGCGCAGCGCCGACGAGATCTACCAAAAGATCGTCCAACTCAACAAGGCCGCCGACTACCAGGGAATCCAGACGGAGGTCCGCAACTACGACAACAAACTCAAGGAGGACGTCGCCAACGGAAAGGTCTCTCCGAAGGAGCGGGACGAGAAGGAGTTCAGCGTCACGCTCATGCAGGCGCAGACCCTGTACGTCGCTGGGCACAAGACTGACAACCACGGCCTGATCGAGCAGTCGTACAATACGATCAAAGGCGAGTACGAGCGCTACCACAACTCTGACCTCTGGACGCACGTCGTCGAAGTCGAACCCTATAAGGACACTCTGCCACAGAAGGAGATCACGGCCCAGCAGTTCTACACGTTCATAGTTGCAGAACTCGGCAAGTACAACAAGACGGCCACGCTCTTGGGCTATATACCTGGCTACGGCATGATGGACTGGCTGGTCAAACTCACCGGCTCGGTCCCCGGATTCAGTTATTGGTTCGCCGCGTTCTTGCTGGCCCTCATCGTGCGCCTGGCCGTCCTGCCGCTCGCGCAGAAGCAGTACAAGTGGGGCCGGAAGATGTCCCAACTTGCTCCTTATATCAAAGAGATCAAGGAGAAGTTCACGGACAAGAAGACGGGAAAGGTCTCTGACCAGCAGGCCATGTCGGCGGAGACGATGGAACTGTACAAGAGGTACGGCATGAACCCGTTCTCGGGCTGCCTCCCGGCGATCATCCAGATGCCGCTGTTCCTCATCATCTACCGGTGCATGCTGCTCTACCGCTTCGAGTTCACCAAAGGCTACTTCCTGTGGATCAAGCCTGGGGCGACCAGCTTCCTCGGCCTTCACCTTGCGCCGAACCTGGGCGAGCGCGACTACCTGCTGATCGTCCTCTACGGCATCTCCATGATCGCCACGAGCATGCTGACCCCAGTCAGCGACCCGGCCAACGCCAAGCAGCAGCGACTGATGGGCATCGGCGTCGGCGTCTTCTTCGCCATCTCGATGTTCTTCTATTCGTTGCCCAGCGCGTTCATCGCCTACTGGATATTCACGAACATTTTGGCGACGGCCCAGTCCCTCTACGTCTACAGGCTCCCGTTGGAGCCGCTCGTTCCGGTTCAGACGGCCGCGGGCGGGGTCATCCCGACCAGCGGTACTCCAAAAAACGGCAAAGCAACGAACGTAGACCCCGGCTTCTTCGGTAAAACCGGCAAGGGCAAGTCCAAGTCGAAGAAGAAAAAGAAGCCGAAGCACTAAGAAACAGTTTCGTAGGTCATTGAAATGAACACGTTGGAAATCACAGCCGCCACGGTCGACGAAGCCGTTACGGAGGCAGCCAAGAAACTCGGCGTCGAAAGCGCCGACATCGACGTCACCGTGCTCGAAGAGACCAAGGGCCTCTTCGGCAAAGGAAAGGTCCGCGTCAAGGCGACCGTCAAAGAGTCGGCCGCAAAGGCGCCCGAGCCAAAGCCCGCCCCGGCCGAAAAGCCGGCCACCAAGGCCGTCGTCGAGACCGTCGAAAAGCCCAAGCGCGCACCCAGGGCCAAGAAGAAGGAAGAACCCAAGTCCGAGGAGCCAAAGGCGAAGGAGGCCAAGGCAGAAAGTGCCAAGGAAGAAGAGCCGAAGGACGGTGAGCCCGAGGACGACCGCCCCGAGGTCGTCGCCACACAGGCGGACGCCGACGAACTCCAGGGCCTTCTCACCGACATCCTCAAAGACGCCGACCTCGACGCCGATATCAAGGTCAGCGAGATCCAAGGCCGCTATGTCAACTTGACGCTCGACGGCACCGACGTCAGTTACCTCGTCGGCCGTCGAGGTGAGGTCATCAACGCCCTGCAGTACCTGATGAACGTCATCTCGACGCGCAAACTCCATAACGGCGTGCGCGTCGTTCTTGAGGGCAACGACTACCGCAAGAAGAGGCAGGACGTGCTGACCAAACTCGCGACACAGATCGCCGAGGAGGTCGCCAAGCGCGGCGAGGAGGCCGTCCTTGACGCGTTGCCCGCCTTCGAACGGCGAGTCGTCCACAAGGCGCTTTCGGAGTTTCCTGGAGTCACGACGTACAGCGAGGGCGAAGAGCCCAACCGCCGCGTCGTCATCGCACCGGCGGAGTCGTAGGTGGTCAAGCCGAAGGCGCTGCGGCCCGGGTCGCACGTCCGGATCGTCTCGCCCGCGTCCGCAGTCACCGAAGAGAAGATTGCGGCGGGGATAGCGCTGCTCGAGTCGGAGGGCTACGAGGTCTCGCTCGGCGCGCACGTGTTCGACCGCGACGGCTACCTCGCCGGGAGCGACGCCGACCGCGCCGCCGACCTTGCAACGGCGTTCGAAGACCGGGGCGTCGACTGCGTCATTTGTTCGCGCGGCGGCTACGGATGCGCGAGGCTCCTCCCGCTCCTCGACCTAGACGCGATCGCATCGAGCGGCAAGATGTTCTGCGGTTTCAGCGACGTAACGACCCTCCACCTTGCTCTTAACCGCCGCGGCCTTGTCACGTTTCACACGCCGATGCCGCTGACGTTCTCTGTCGAGCGCGAGCCGTGGGTCTACGATTCATTCAAGGGGCTCCTGAAGGGAGACGCAAACGTTCCGGCAGA
>DATLWQ010000343.1:0-13362 GCA_035576225.1 Fimbriimonadaceae bacterium
CGCGTTCCAGGATGACTACGTCAAGATCCCCGCCATAGCGTCGCAGCATGGTTCCAACCGTGCTGCCTGCGGGCCCGCCACCAATGATTGCAACGTCGTACATAAGGGTTCACCATGATAGGAATGTAGCGTCAAATATACATCACTGTAGTCAAAAATACAACTCTGTGTACAAAGATATGACTCGGGTCTTCAACCTGGGAAGACTCGAAGTGCGACCTCGGATCAGGCTTGCAGGCAAGGTCGGCGTTTTCTGGCAATTAGACCGGGCGGCTCCCACCCGGGTTCAAAGCCGAAGAGTCCTGTGCGCGGGGCGTCAGCCACCGCTGTCCAGCGGAAAATGAACCTGAATCTGGCCCTCTATCGTGTCAAGGCAGTGAAGGACGCCGGGCGTCCTTCCGACGATCGCGAACCCGGTGACACTCTCGCTTCTGTGGTCTTCTGTGCGGTCGAAGTCACCGACGAGCACTCATCGGCCGTCGTTTTGGAGCGAGAACTCCACAGGGGGATCCCCGAAAAAGAGACAGCCTTTATTAGTAACCGGTGTATCGAAAGATAAAGAAAAGTGAATGGAGCGTTCTATAAAGGGCCGCCTCGGCGCAGATGACGACATGAGACGGCACCACAATTTGAATGGCCTGGCGCTCCCTGGAGTCGCAGAACTTTCCGACGCTCAGTTAAGATCGGGAGTCATTCGCAGTATGTCGCGGTTGGCGTGGACCAGGGACGACTCGTCCGGCGGCTCGAAGTTGATCAACGGGTGGTTCGGATCGTACGAGGCCGTCACCCAGCCGTGCGTCACCATCGCCTCGATGGCAGACATCGTGTTCTGCACGTCTTGTGCAGTCGTCGGAGTCATCGGGTTGCGGATGAAATAGGCCTCGAGCCTCGGCACCATCTCATCGATGTACTGGTACTTCTTGAGCAGCGCCGTCGCGACGCCGAAGTAGCCGTACTGCGGCAGGTGCCTGGCATCGCGCACATAACACGGCCTCGGAACAACCTGGCCGTTATAGAGGATCGGGATCTCTTCGATCTCCGCTTCACCAATATCGAGCACGAACCTGTTGAACTGGCTCGTCGCCCAGGTGCCGCGAGTGTCACAAAGTTTGTTGTTGATGACCCTGACCGCGGCAAGAGAAAAACCGCCGATCATCGGCGTCGACGGGTCGTCGAAC
Source organism: Fimbriimonadaceae bacterium (assembly GCA_035576225.1). Lineage (GTDB taxonomy): Bacteria > Armatimonadota > Fimbriimonadia > Fimbriimonadales > Fimbriimonadaceae > JADFMN01. Next base: position 1,179 of record DATLWQ010000343.1, read on the forward strand.
ACGAAACCGCCCGTCGCCAGCCAGCGGAAGGCGTTGTCACCGTCCATCGAGAGCCCCGCCTTGGCTGCGATCTCGCGGGTCTGCTCCTTCAGGTCGGTGAAGCAGCCGTTGCCGCCGTACCATAGGTCCGCGAACATGACGTGCTGGCGTATGCGCGCCCTTCCCGTGTTCTCATATGCGTCCTTGAGCCACTGCGGGTCGAGTTCGCCGTCCTCCAGGGTCATGATCGTGTAGGCGCAGTGCCGGGCGCCGTTCTGGGCGAGCGTAATACCAGCGGAGAGAACCGGGTCTGCAAAGCCGCACGAGTCGCCCGCGAGGAACCAGTTCTCACCGACCAGCCTGTCGGCGATGTACGACCAGTCGTTAGTCGTTTGGAACTTGTTTTCGCGCTCGGCGTTCTCGATCAGCCCCGCGATGACCTTCTCGTCCTGGATCGCCTTGTTGTACAGTTCCTCCGGGGTCATGCCGGACTCCTTGTAGTACTCGGCAGGGCAGATGAATCCGACGCTGGTGCGCGTCGGGCCGAGCGGGATGAACCACAGCCACCCGTATTCGAGCGAGAGGATCAGGATGCGCGTGCCGTCGACCCCGATCTCGACCGCCCACTCCGCGTTCTGCCAGTACTCCCACATCGCGATGTTGCGGAGCGCTGTCGGGCTCTCCACGTCGACGCCCATGGCGCGCCGGAGAAATCCAGACGAGCCCGTCGCGTCGACGTAATATCTTGCTTCGATCTTGCTTCCGTCGTCCAGCACGAGGCCGGTGACGCGGTCACCCTCCTTCTCGACCGTCTTGACGCGCGTCATCTCGCGCACTTCACACCCGAGTTCTCCCGCGTGGTCGAGCAGGATCTTGTCGAAGATCGAGCGGTCGACCTGCAGCGCCGTCTGGGCGCGCACGCCCTCGAAGGGCGCGGGCCGCTGACAGTCCTCTACGATCGCCCCGGGAACGAACTCGAAGTCCCACAGTCGGTCGTCGGTGCCCCACCTGTACGTCGCACCGATCTTGACCGGGAACCCGGCCCTCTCGATCTTGTCCCACGCCCCCATCTCGTGGATGATCCCGCAGGCAGTGGGTAGCAGGCTCTCGCCGACGTGGTCGCGAGGGAACTTTTCGCGCTCTAGAATGACCACGTCAAGGTCGTCGCCATAGCGACGCAACATGGTTCCGACCGTGCTGCCCGTTGGCCCGCCACCGATGATTGCAACGTCGTACATACAGGTTCACCAAGGTAAGAATGCAGAGTCAATGATACAACACTAGGCTCTAACTCAAACGGGAAGCAAACGGCGTTCCAACGGCCGGATCGTCGCCGAAAACGGCGGCCCCTAGCATAAAGACCTGGCGACTCCTGCCGAGAATCTGACAAGGAGCATCACGTTTTCGGTGAAAAAACCTTGAGTCACCTGCGAGTTTTGAGCCTGATCCTGAGTCTGCTGCCGTTTCTGGCGATGCAGGACGCGAGCCGACCGCCCCTTCGCCTCAAGCCTGGCGACACGATCGTCGTCACCACTCCGTATGGAGGCGAGTTCACCGTCGAGTCGGACGGCGCCGTCTATGGGCGCGGATTCCGAGCGGTTCTCGAGGGCAAGACCATCGAAGAGGCGCAGACTGCCATGCGTGAAGCAATGCGCAAGTTCGTGCCAGAGGACGACGTCTATGTGACGCTGAAAGACGTCAAGAGCGACGTCGTGTTCCTGGTCGGCCTGGGTGCAGGCCGTGGGCCGGTACCGTTGCGACCCGATCTCACCCTTCGCCAAGTCTTGGCGGGGGCCGACCTCGGGACGGAGGCGGATAGGACCGAGGCCAGGCTTTTCCGCTCAGGCACAAGCATCGCGACGGTCAACGTCGGCACGCTCCTCGCCGGCGGTACCGACTACCCGCTAAAAGCCGACGACGTGATCGCTCTCGCACCAGCGGCGTTCGTCCGCGTCTGGGTGCTCGGACAGGTCGCCCACCCCGGTGAGATCAAACTTCAAGAGGGGACTGACGTGTACCAGGCCGTCGCTGCGGCCGGCGGATTCGCAACCAGCCAGACCGACGCCAACGCGGTCCAGGCCGACGAGGTCAGCGTCGTCGTCCGACGTGGGCCGGATACGACGCGGCTCCCGCTCCGGAGCAGCAACCCTGGAATGACTCTAAAGTCCGGCGATACGATCACGGTCGAAGCGCCCAAGGTGCTGCGCGTGACCGTCATCGGCGAAGTTGCCCACCCCGGTGAATACCTCGTCCGAGGCGCGACGAGCGTTCTCGCTGCCGTAGGATCGGCGGGCGGAGTGAACGCAGCCGGCACGCTCCAACGAGTCATGGTCTTCCGCAAGGGTGAGATGATGCAGTTCGACGTCAGCGCGGGACGCCCCGCAGTCGCCGCAGAACAGGGCGACGTCGTCTATGTCCCTCGCAACGAGCGTTCCTACTACGTTCTCGGCGAGGTCAAGGCGCCAGGCAAGTACCTCATCAAGGACGGCGAAGACGCGCGCGTCACCGATGCGCTCGCCGCGGCCGGCGGCCTGGCCGACAAAGGCACGCTTCGCCGCGTGTACCTCGCCCGCCCAGGAGCAGACGGCAAGATCGTCATCCAGCAGTTCAACTTCGATGAATATCTAAAGGACGGCTCGCTCGGATCGAACCCCGAGATCCAACCGGGCGACAGCCTCCTCTTCGGCCAGCCAAAAGGCGTAACGCTCGGCAACGCTATCCAGGCGCTCTCGGCCGCGCTCCTCATCAACCAACTCATCAGGAAATGACACCGCAGAACGGACCAGACCAGATTCAGCCGATCTTCGCCCCAGTAATGGCGAGGAAGCGGCTCGCGTTTGTAATCGTATGCATTGCGCTCGCGTGCGGCGTCTGCTACACGCTCTTCGCGCCGGCGGTATGGAAGGCCGAGGCGACGATCATCTTTCCTGTGCGGGAGTCGAGCGTCTTCGGCCCCGACATCCAGGACGCGGGCTCGCTAGCCACTGCGCTTGGTGGAAGTAGCCCGGTCAAGATCTTTGCAGGCATCCTCGAGAGCGACAGGACGACCGAGCACGTCTCCGAGGCGACGGGGCTGAGCCGCAAAGAGGTCGAGAAGATGAGCCAGGTGCTGGACAGGAGCGCCAAGAGTTCGATCACGATCTCGGCAAAAAGCAGTAGTGCCACGCTCGCAAAGAGCGTCGTCGCGCTCAAACTCGAGGCCCTCAACCAGATCAACAAGCAACTGAACATGCCGGACGCACAGAACGACGTGTCTCTGCTCGCCGACAAGATCAGCCAGGAAAAGGCCGCTCTCAAACAGGCCGAGGACAGCCTCGTCGCGTTCCAGAAGACGGCGGTCACTGGCCCCTCGATCACGCCGTCAGGCTCGGGCAAGGACACAGTGCTCCTCGCCGCGCCGACCAACTGGGTCGAGACCCTCCGCAAACTTGAGATCGACCACGCTCGCGTTGAGACCGAGATCAAACGGGTCAAGAACTGGAGCGACCAGGTCGCAAAGAACGGCCAAGACCTACCGACTCCGTTCCCAGGGTCCGAGACGTGGCGGAACAAACTTTCCGAACTCGAGTACGAACTGCAGGTAACGAAACTCAGTTACGCGCCGACCTCGCCCGAGGTTCAGAAACTCCAAAAGCAGATCGATATCACGAAGGCGCAGTTGCAGGACGAACTCGCAAAATTCACCCAAGCGACAAAAGAGGGCTTGATCGATCCTTCGGGCAGCGGTTCGCAGAAGTTGCCCGGCCTCATGACCGAGAGCCTTGCGATCGAAGCGCAGATCTCCGCGGTGCGCAGGCTTGCCAATGTTGCACCTGCCGAGGCAGTCGAACTGACGCGAATCATGCGCGACGTCGCCACGCACACCGTCATCCTGCAGCAGTTGCAAGAGCGGCACGAGATGGCCGTCATCCAGCAAGACCGCGACCCCAACCGCTGGGAGGTCCTCGACCAGCCGCACCTCCTGGACGACCCCGTCAACAAGAGTTGGATTCGCAATACTGCAGTCTCGCTCTTGATGGGCATCGTGCTGGCGGTCGCAACGACGATGGCAATGGGGTTCCCTGCTGCAAAGCCGCTTGAGATCGCCAAGGACGACGAGGAACGGGGGAGGGCGGCATAGTGCGCAGGAAGTCGGCGTACGCGACGCTCGCTGGCTCAACGGCCACGACGATGGTCGCCGCGCTGCAGTCGTTCGTCCTGCTTCCTCTTTATCTGTCCATTATCGGCCCCCGGCTCTACGGCGCGTGGCTCGCGACCGGCGAAGTCTTCGTCTGGCTCCTCGCCTTCGACTTTGGGATACCGAACTTGATGATCCAGCGCGTCGGCGCGTTCCTTGCACGCGATGAGAAAGACAAGATCGGCCCGCACTTCGCGACGTCGATGCTGTCGCTCTTCGTCGTGGGAGTCGCCGTCTGTAGCGCCGTAGGGGTCGGTGCGCCCTTGGTCGCAGCGCTTTTTGGAATCGTGGGGCCCGAGGCTCCGGCGTTGGTTCTTGCACTGCGTGTCGGCGTCGTCGCGGTCGGCGTGATGCTTCTCAGTTATGGCTTCATCGGCCTTGCTCGCGGCCTTCAAGACACCGCCCTCGTACACATGATGGCTTTCGTCGGCGCCCTCATAGGCTTCGGCGTCACCGCGGTCTGCCTCTTCCTCGGCTTCGGTCTCACCTCGATTGCGATCGGCCTTGTCGTCCGCGCAGTGGTCGCCCTGATCGGCGGCGTCTATTTCTACTTCCACCGTGTCGACAGGGAAGTACGAAGTTCCATCTATGTTTCTGGCGAGGCCTTCGTGGACATCCGCAAGAACTGCCCGGCCATGTTCGCGGCAGGCATCGGCTACGCGCTGATGAACAACAGCATGGTCACGATTGCCGCGCTCGCCTTCAATCCCGTGACCGCCACCGTGCTCGGCGTGACCAGAAAGGCCGCAGACCTCGTGCGCGGCGTGCTCGACATGATCGGCCACGCGTCCTACGGCGGATTCGCCCACCTGAGCGCGGAGGGCGAGCGACGCAGAATGGCGAGCGTCTATCGCGAACTGGATGCGACCTTCTTCGGCGTCGCGGTCGCGTTGCTCGCGGCCTACGTCGCGGCCAACCCGTCGCTCATCGCCGCATGGGTCGGCACCAAGATGTACGGCGGCGCGGCGCTCACAATCGCTCTAGCGCTCTCCACGGGCCTCTCCTCATGGTCGTACATGCAGGTCGGCCTCTACCGTTCGATGGGCCACCACTCCCAAGCGTCGAACGCCCTGCTGATCGAGTGCGGAGTCCGTCTTGCGCTGATGGTCGGATTTGCACTGCTCCTCGGCCCGGACGGACTGCCTCTTGGCGTCATCGCGACCTCGTCGGTCGTCGGCCTCTGGGCATCGTCGCGGATCAAGCGAGAGACAGAAGAGGATCACGTCCCAAACACGGTCTGGGTCTGGCGCGTTCTTCCCCTGGTCGCGGCGGCGATCGTCTGCCTCCTTGGACCTCTCGGCGGATGGAGCCCAGCGATCGGCGCAGGAGTCACGTTCTGTCTCCTCACTGCGGCACTGATGGTTGGCGTCGACCCGGCCCTATTGGGATATCGTCGGTCGCTTCGGCGCCGGATCATGCGGGGTGAGGCATGAACTGGTGGAAGCGGCTCGCGCCGGTGCTCGTTCTCCAAGTCTTCCTCTGGGGGACCGTCGCCGCGTTCGCGCTCGGGCCGTGGGAATGGCCGATGCGCTCTCCCTCGACGCTCTTTGGATTCGTCTGCGCAAGCAACGTGGCGATCCTCCTCGGCTATCTGCTCGTCGCACACCGGGCGCCCGTCGCGACCGGGCACGAGAACGACTTTCGCCGCATCTTCATGTGGAGCATCGTGGCGACGATCGTCGCCCTGCCGCTCACGACGTATGCCAAGACGGGCCACTGGGTGCCAGACGTCGTTGGCGCGGTCGCGAACCCCGGGCAGGCGTACGACCAGGCGTTTGCCTACACGCAGAACCAGACCAACCCCGCTTCCTACGTGCGAATCATCCTCGCTCCATTGCTCGCCTCATTCATTCCCCTCGGCGTCTACTACTGGTCGCGCTGGAGCCCGCGCTATCGCTTCCTGGTCGGTTGTGTCGCGATCGCCATCGTCGTTCTTTCTGTCTCGACGGGCCAGCGCCGGGACATCGCCGACCTCTTCGTCGTCGGCACGCTCGTCGCGCTTGGATCGCACTTCGCAGGCGTCACGCGTTGGAGCAAGCGTGCGATCGGCGTCGGCGTCGCGTGCGCGGCACTGGCCTTCACTGCCTTCGGCGCGTACTTCATCGTCTCGCACGTCAGCAGAATCGGGGAGCAGGCGGCCGACTACGGCGCAAACCCGACGACCCACGTCCTCCCAGATCCTGACAACGTCATCCTGTCGCACGTTCCCGCCGAGTTGCAGCCGGGCTTCCTCGGACTGATGCACTATTTCACGACCGGATACTACGGCCTGAGCCTGGCGCTCGACCACGAAGTGATCCCGATGTACGGCCTTGGCAACAGCATGTTCCTCACGCGGAACTTCGAGCGGGTCACAAAGGACGAGGGCTTCGAGGGCGAGTCCCTCGCGGTGCGCATCTCAGAGGACGACGGCTTCCGCTACCCGGTCCAGTGGTGCACGGCCTACCCGTACTTCGCCAACGACCTCGGCTTTACCGGCACCATCGGACTGATGTTCGTGCTCGGCTCTCTCTTCGCGCTCTCCTGGATCGATCTCCTGGGCGGACGGAGCCCCGCCGCACTGATCGCGTTTTCGCTCCTCGCGATCCTCCTCTTTTATCTCCCCGCGACCAACCGCATGCTGCAAGACGGTGAGGGAGTTGTGGCGTTCTACGGTTGCATCGCCTACTGGCTCATCAGCCGCTGGCGAAGGAGGGCAACAGCATGAGACCAGAAATTGACATCCTCTTCATCGGCGCGTTCGCTCCCGATACGCCCGGTCACCAGAACAGTGCGACGAGCCGTGCGGCGGTGCTGTTCCAGACCGGGTTCCTCAAGGCGATCGCGCAAAGCGGCCTGCCGAATCCGACTGTGCGCACATACTTCCCGGTTCCGTCGTTTCCCAAGAGCCGCACGCTCATCCACATCCCGCAGGAGGCGACCGTCGAAGGGATCGCGGTCCGCTCGCTCGCACACGTCAACCTCGGGCCGCTCAAGGTTCTCACCCTTGGCTTCAGCGCGGCCTTCGCGGCGCTGAAGTGGGGCCTGAGCCGCAAGGACAAGCGTAGGATCGTCGTCACCTACAACCTCAATGCCCCACCGGCGTTCCTGCTCGTCCCAGTCTGCAGGCTCCTCAAGATGGAGTTCGTGCCGTTCATCGGCGACATCTACGTCCCAGGCGACTTCGTGCCTGACAGCCTGTCGCGGCGCTTCGAGTTCGCCCTGCAGAAGTGGGCGATTCCGCGCACGGACGGGCTCATAGTGTGCAACCGATCGATCATCGACGACTTCGCCCCAGCACGTAGACACATGCTCGTCGAAGGAGGAGTCCCTAGGTCGTTTGTGGAGAGGTTCCGATATCAGGATCAGGTCGGGTCGAAAGGGTTCAACGCCGTCTTCGCCGGCCAACTCTCAGAACTCAATGGCGTCGGTCTGCTGCTCGGTGCAGTCCGCGCGTGCGATGTGCCCGGACTAAGAGTCACAGTCATGGGGAGCGGCGCGCTGGAGGACGACGTTCGCAGTGCGGCAGAGGAAGACCCGCGCATCGTCTACCTCGGGCCGGTTCCATACGAGGAAGTTCTTGAGCACTACCGCCGCGCAGACCTCCTCCTAAACCTCCGAGACACGTCCTTCACGACTCACAGATACGTCTTCCCATCCAAGGTGGTCGAGTGCCTTGCGACGGGCGTCCCGCTCCTCACCACGAATACGGGCCACGTCGAGAGCGAGTTCGGCGACTTCGTTTTCATCCTGGAACAGGAGACGCCCTCCTGCCTCGCCAGCACGCTGTCGTTTATCGCAAGCCTGCCAAGGGAGTCGCGGCTGGAGATCGCGCTGCGCGCGCAAGAGTACGTGCTCGAGAACAAAACGTGGGAGGCCCACGCAAGGAGCCTCAAAGACTATTTGGAAGACGGCGCCGAAACGGCGCAGGAGGCGGCATAGATGAAAAGAAAAGCAAAGGTGCTAGCGTTCGTCGATTACTATCTGCCCGGGTACAAGGGCGGTGGCCCAGCGATCTCGGTCTCGCGCTGCGCGAGCGTCCTACAGGACGTCGCCCAGTTCTTTATCTTCACGAGAGACCGCGACCTCGGCGAGTCCGCGCCCTACCCCGAGGTGGTCTCGGACTGGTGGAACAAGAGGGAAGAGGCCAACGTCTTCTACGCTTCGCCGCGCGGTCTCGGCAGCGGAAACATCCTCGAGATATTCCAATCGCTGCGCCCAGATACGATCTATCTCAACAGTTTCTTTTCTCGCCTCAGCAGGTCGGTGCTCATACTCAACTCGCGGGGATGGTTTGGCAAGACAAAGGTCGTGATCGCACCCCGCGGGGAGTTCTCCAAGGGCGCGCTCGGAATCAAGACGTTCAAAAAGCGGCTCTACCTTTGGCTCGTGAAGAGGCTCGGGTTGTGCAAGGGCGTCTATTGGATGGCGACCGCTGAGCATGAGAAGGCGGATATCGCGCGGGTCTTTGGCGATGTCGAGTGCGAGATTGTCCCTGAGGACGCGCCGGCGACGCTCGCGCGAAAGCGCACGCCGAAGAAGAAAGGCGAGTGCCGTTTCGTACTCGTCTCGCGCATCGCGCGCATGAAGAACATCGAACTTGCTTTGCGTGCACTACAGCAGGTGCAAGGCAACGTCACGTTCACGATCTACGGCCCGAACGAGGACCAGCAGTACTGGCTCGAGTGTCTGTCCATGATCGAAGCGCTCCCTGAGAGTGTTCGCGTCGATTACGCAGGTCCGGTGCACCACGACGATGTCGCGAAAGTGTTGGCGGAGAACCACTTCTTCCTGTTGCCGACGCGCGGCGAGAACTTCTGCCACGCGATCTCCGAGGCGCTCGCCGCAGGGCTGCCGTGCGTGATCAGCGATCAAACACCGTGGAACGGTCTCTATACGGCAGGAGCGGGCTGGACACTGCCGCTTGACCCGGAGACAAAGTGGGTCGAGCGCCTGCAAGAATGCATCGACATGGGGAAGCCCGACTACGACGCAATGACCAAGAAGGTCGAAGCCTTCTACACGTCATGGCTGCAAGAAGAACGCGGCGACGGGGGCGCCGCACTGCTCACCGAGCAAAAAGCCGCATAAACGGCCATTAAAGTGCCGATTTCAAGGTGGTCAAAAGCGCGATGAGTGCCGATATTAATACCGGGATGGATCCTATGAAAGTGCTTGTCATGGGCGGTAGCGGCATGCTCGGTCACACTCTGGCCGAGACCCTGGGCCCGGACTTCGATACTTTCACCACAGTCAGGGGCGAGAGCACGGGCCCAGACGTTATCGGAGGAGTCGACGCGACTGACGCCGGTTCCGTCGAAAGAGCCCTCCGGGACGTGCGACCGGACGCCGTCGTCAACTGCGTCGGAGTCGTCAAGCAATCGCCGGCCGCAAACTGCCCCAAGACCTGCATTGAGGTCAACGCGCTTTTCCCGCACCAACTGTACGAACAGTGCAATGAAGTCGGCTCAAGACTTATACATATCAGCACAGACTGCGTGTTCGACGGCGCGCGCGGCGGCTATACGGAGTCCGACCGCACAAACGCGACCGACCTCTACGGCCGGACCAAGGCGCTCGGCGAAGTGAAAGGCCCAGGAGCCCTCACACTGCGCACGTCGATCATCGGTCGCGAGACACGCACACAACACGGACTGGTCGAATGGTTCCTCGCAAACCGAGGCGGCACCGTCAAGGGGTATCGCAACGCGCGCTTTTCTGGGCTCACAACGATCGAACTCTCACGCGTCATCGCGATGCTCATCAAAGATCGGCCAGATTTGTACGGGCTCTACAACGTCGCTGCTGAGCCGATCGACAAGTGCGCGCTGCTGACGCTCCTCAACGAGGCGTTCCGCGCCGAGGTCAGCATCCTCCCCGAAGACGAAGTGTTCGTCGACAGGACTCTCGACAGCGCGAAGTTTAGGAACGAGACACGGTTTGTTGCCCCGACGTGGGCAGAGATGGTTGGAGAACTTGCAGCGACTGCTGTGGACGATGGCGAGAGGAGCAAAATATGTTGCTAGATAACAAGCATGTAATGGTAACGGGCGGGACGGGCAGCCTAGGGAAGACCGTCGTACGAAGACTTTTGACCGGCGAAATGGGAGTGCCGCGCCGTATCACGATCTTTTCGCGGGACGAAGGCAAACAGCACCAGATGCGCGTCGACTATCAGAACATGGGCGAGTCGACGCACGAGGTCATCTACCACCGCAGCCAAGAAGTCCTCAACTTCGTGATCGGAAACGTGCGAGAGTACGAGTCCGTCTGTCGAGTCATCCAGGACGTCGACGTCATCGTCAACGCCTCGGCTCTCAAACAGGTCCCGACGTGCGAACTCTTCCCGGACGAGGCTGTCAAGACCAACGTCCTCGGTGCACAGAACATCGTTCGCGCAATCCGCGATACTAAGGCGCCAGTGCAGCAACTCATCGGGATCTCCACCGACAAGGCCTGCAAGCCGATCAACGTGATGGGCATGTCCAAGGCCATCATGGAGCGCATCTTCATCCAGGCCAACATCGAGTGCCCCAATACGCAGTTCAACCTCGTCCGATACGGAAACGTGATCGCATCCCGGGGCTCAGTGGTGCCCCTGTTCCAGCAGCAGATCGCCAACGGCGGCCCCGTGACTATCACGACCCGAGACATGACTCGCTTCCTGCTTTCCCTGGACCGAGCGGTCGACACGGTCTTCGAGGCGATGAGGACCGGTCGGCGCGGCGAGACGTACGTCCCGTTCGTTGAGTCGGCACGAATCGTGGACGTCGCCACTGCATTGATCGACGGGCGCGACGTGCCGGTTCTCGTGACTGGAATCAGGCCCGGCGAAAAGATCCACGAGATCATGGTCTCCGAAGAGGAGCGCTACCGGACGATCCAGCGAGGCGACTACTACGTGATCCAGCCGATGCTCCAGGAACTCGATCCGGAACTCCCCGACGTTCCGCTCGAGAGCGAATATTCTTCGCAAGAAGTCACGCTCGACGTGCCCGCGATCAAACAGATGCTTGCGAGCATCGAGGCTGGCAGACCACTGCTGAGGGTCGCGGCGTGAAGGTCGCAACGATCCTTGGTACGCGCCCTGAGATCATCAGGCTTAGCCGTATCATCGATCGGCTCGACTCGTCCTGCGAGCACCGCCTGGTCCACACGGGCCAGAACTACGACCCGAACCTCAGTGAGGTCTTCTTCTCAGAACTCGGCGTCAGGGCGCCCGACGAGTATTGGGGCATCAAGGCGAGCGGCTTTGGCCGGCAGGTCGGCGAGATCGTCGCCCGCTCTGAGCAGTTCTTCGAGCAATGGCGCCCCGACCGCGTCCTCATCCTCGGTGACACCAACTCGGGCCTCTCGGCTATCGCCGCAGCGCGCATGGGCATCCCCGTCTATCACATGGAGGCGGGGAACAGGTGCTACGACGACCGCGTGCCCGAAGAGATCAACCGCAGGATCATCGACCACTGCAGCGACGTGCTGATGCCCTATACGCACAGGAGCAAAGAAAACCTCCTGCGAGAGGGCTTTGAGCGGCAGCGGATCTTCGTGACCGGCAACCCGATCTGGGAGGTCATCGACGCGAACGCCGCGAGGATCGAAGAGAGCGACATTCAGGAGCGCTTGGGCCTCCCAAGCCGCGGTTTTATCGTCGTCACTGCTCACCGTGCAGAGAACGTGGACGATCCGGCGAGGCTGCGCTCGATCTTGACAGGGCTGGAAAAGGTCGCCGGCCAGTTTGGCGTGCCGGTTATCGTAAGCCTGCATCCGCGGACCGCCGACAGGGCCGACCGCGCCGGGCTCGTGCCCGATCCTGAAAAGGTCAGGCTCATCGAGCCGCTCGGGTTCTTCGATTTTGTCAACCTTGAGAAGAACGCGCTCCTCGTGATGACGGACAGTGGGACCGTCCAGGAGGAAGCGACTCTTCTCAACACTCCGAGCGTCATCCTGCGCGACGTGACCGAAAGGGCCGAGTGTCTCGAAGCGGGTTCGGGAGTCCTCTCAGGTGCGGACGCCGATCAGATCGCCTCTGCCGCACAACTGGCCGTCTCC
>DATLWQ010000344.1:0-8956 GCA_035576225.1 Fimbriimonadaceae bacterium
ACAAGGCCGCTGAGTACGCCCAGCGGGTCGCTTCGCCGGCGGTGCAGGTCGTCGCACTTGCCCTGCTCGTCGTTTGTGTCGTCAGCGCTTTCGTCCCGCAGGGCGAGGAGGGCGCTGATTGATCGGCTCCGTACTACGGGCCCGGTATGAGATCCTGCAGGAGATCGGGGAGAGCGCGGTCTTCGCCTCGTACGTCGCGCACGATCGCGTCAGCGAGAAGAGCGTCGTCGTCCGTCTGTTGAAGGGCGGCTATTCTCAAGAGCGTCCTTTTGTCGATCGTCTTCGCCAGGTCGTCGAGAAGAGCAAGGCGATCGATCACCCCGCAGTGAGCAAGGCGACCGACTTCGACGAAGACGACGGAAGGTGGTTCATTGTCTACCAGTACACGCCGGGGCAGTCGCTCAACGAGCGCATCCGGAGGGCGACGGAGATGGGGGTCTCGACCGCCGTAACCACGGCCGCCGGCGTTCTGGAGGGCCTGGAGGCCGTCCATAAGGCTGGCCTCGTCCACGGCGAGGTCAGTACACGCAACGTCATCGTCTCCCGGTCCGGCGCTACGACCCTGCTTGGTCCGTGCGTTTGGGAGGCGTACTCTGCCAGCGAGACGGCTGGTGTCGAGATGCTGCCCCTCTTGGCGCCGTACCTGGCCCCCGAGGTCACTGCGGGTGAGACGCTCAGCCCGGCCAGCGACGTCTACGCCGTAGGCGTCCTCATGTACGAGATTCTGACCGGGGAGCGCCCGTTCAGGGGCCGTAAGCCGGTCGAACTTGCGATGGCCCACGCGACTTCTGCGATCCCAAGGCTGCGCGAGAGGGTCGCCTCCGCGCCTGAGGCGTTGGAGAAGATCATCGAGAAGGCCCTGGCCAAAGACCGCAAGGAGCGCTATAGGGACGCAGGTGAGATGCTCCGAGACGTCAGGCTTTTGCGCGACGCAATGAGGTTCGGACGACCCCTTTCCTGGCCCTTGAGGCCCGCAAATGCGGTACAAGAACCCAGGGTCGGCCCGAAACTCAACGTAGCGAGGGTCGAGCACAAGGAACAGAAAGTGGCCAAGAAGCGCGCGATCGACAGGAGCGACGGTGCACCGCCCTGGCTCGTCTACACCGCTTTCACGCTGCTCAGCGGGGCGGCGGTCGCCGTCGGCTGGTGGATGTTCTTCAACCTCGGCGCGCCTCGGACCCTCAAGGTGCCCAACATCGTCGGCACGAGTTTCTCCGAGGCGAGCGCGGCCCTCGACAAGATGCACCTCAAACTGAGGAAGATCAAGGAGCAGGCGAGCGAGGAATATCCCGAGGGCGTCGTGCTCAAGGTGCAGCCGGCCGTCGGGCGCGAGGTCAAGGAGTTCATGTTCGTCGACGCGACCGTCAGTTCGGGCAGCAAGTTCGTCGAGGTGCCGGACCTATCCGGCCGCACAGTCGAGGATGCGAGGAAGTTGCTCAAGTCCGTCGGTCTCAGGCTCGGAGCGAACATCCAGTTCGTTTCCTCCGAAGACGTCCAAAACGGCTTTATCGTCTCGCAACGACCGTCGAAGCACACGCAGGCGGACAGGCACTCCGCTGTGACGATCGAGGTCTCGAGCGGGCCGCCTATCGCGGAGCCCCAGCAGACCCCGCCCGACAACGTCTTCGTCTACCACCTCAACTGGGTGATGCCGGACTCCGCCAACGACATCGTGGTTCGCGTAGAGATGACAGACCAGGTCAGCACTCGAACAGTCTACGAGGAGACGATGTCGCCTAACGACGAGGTCAATATCGATGTCGACGGTACTGGCGACGAGGCGACGTTCATGATCTACTACGACAACAAACTTGTCAAGACCGTGAAGCAGCACGCCGGTGATCAAGGTGACCAGACGGCGCCACCGCCTTCCGACAACGGCGCGCGGTGGGACCTGGGGGACACAGGACATTGAGGCCGGTCTTCGCCCCCTCGATCCTCTCGTGCGACCCTGCGGAGTTCAGGCCCGCTGTCAAGCAGATCCTGGACACGGGCTGCGACTGGCTCCACTTTGACGTCATGGACGGACAGTTCGTGCCACCGATCACCTTTGGTGCAGAACTGGTCCGTAGTCTCCGCCCGCTGGCCGACACGCCTTTTGAGGCCCACCTGATGACCAGGACGCCCGAGGCGCACTTCGACGACTTCATTGAAGCCGGGTGCAAACGCGTCACCTTCCACACCGAGGCGACCGACCACGCGCACCGGCTCTGTCAGAGCCTGCACGAAAAAGGCGTCGAGGCAGGTGTCGCGATCAACCCGGCGACGCCTGTAGATGCGCTGTTGCCCCTGGTCGGAGTCATGGACCTCGCGCTCGTCATGACCGTCAATCCCGGCTGGGGCGGCCAGAGGCTGATCGAGGAGTGCCTGAACAAGGTGCGCGCCCTCCGGGAGATAGCGCCCGCGCTGGACATCGAGGTCGACGGCGGGATCGATCCCACAACGATCGGCCGGGCCTGGGAGGCCGGAGCGAACGTCTTCGTAACGGGCAGTTATCTCATGCGTGCGTCGTCTCCTGCGGCGGGCATCGAAGAACTGAGGTCGCAGTGCTCCTCAAGGTCCTGACCACCGCGTTAGTCCTGCTCGGTCTCGGACTCCTTCTCGGACTCCCGTTCATGATCGGCGCCAAGCCGCAAGGTGCCGACAAAATAGAACTCGCACACTATGGCGCCCGGCTGGTCACCTACTTCGCCGCGACCGCGTTCTCCTGGGTCGGCGCAGCCCTCTGCGCCTCGCTGCTCGTTAGGCGCGCCAAGAGGGAATACCTAGACGACCAGCGGGAACTGATGCAAGGACTGATCGAGGGAACGCTGCGAGACCATGAACGCAAGCAGTGACACCTTCATGCGCCGAGCGGTCGACCTCAGTCGGCACGGCTTTCCCGCTCCGAACCCGCGCGTCGGCTGCGTGATCGTCCGAGACGGTGTGGTTGTCGGCGAGGGGTACCACGACCACGCTGGCGGGCCGCACGCCGAGGTCGTCGCTCTTGACGCGGCCGGCGAGAAGGCTCGCGGGGCTGACCTCTACTGCACGCTCGAGCCCTGCGACCACCACGGACGCACACCGCCGTGTACGCAGGCGATCATCGCCTCTGAGGTCGCGCGCGTGTTCGTCGCCGAGGAAGACCCAAACCCAAAGGCGGCTGGCGGAACCGCAACACTGAGGGCGGCCGGGGTCGAGTGCCACCTTGGCCTCTTGCGCGGCGAGGCCGAGCGGGCCAATGAGACTTTTCTTTTCGCGCACAGGAACGGCCGCCCGTTCGTCACGGTCAAGGTCGCTGTCACGACAGACGGCTTCATCGCCCGGCCCGACGGTGAGAGCAAGTGGATCACAGGCGAGCGGGCAAGGGAGGAGGCCCACCGCATGCGGGCCGAGATGGGCTGCGTGCTCGTCGGTGCCAACACGGTCGAGATCGATGACCCGCTCCTGACGGCGCGCGTTCCTGGCGTCGTCAACCAGCCGGTTCCGGTCGTGCTCGATCCCCATGCACGTATCGGGGCCGACAAGAATGTTCTGCAAAGGGAAGGGGTCTTGCGTTTCGTCGCCGCCGGCAGTGCGACGCGCAAGAGCGACGTCGAACTGAAGACCCAAGAAGGCATGTTTGAGACGCGAGCCGTCCTGACAGAACTTGCGAAGAGGGGGATCATCGGTGTGCTCGTGGAAGGCGGTGGAGAGACCATCGCCTCCTTCCTGCGCGCAGGGCTGGTCGACAGGGTCGAGCGGTTTGTCTCCAGGACCGCCTTTGGAGACGGAAAGTACTGGCTTGGAGCGAACCCGCCGAAGTTCGACCTGCCGCTCGTCGGAACCGCCGAATTTGGCGACGACCTCCTCGAGACCTATGGAACATCGGCCGGGCGGCAACGGTCATAGAGACGTCGATAGTTCACGTCCATAGCAACGGGCCCGTTCACTCCTTCCCAGGTGGGCGGGCTCACCATTTAATGAACAGTTCGTGCAGCCGCGCGTCGTCCGTCATTTCGGGATGGAACGACGTTCCGAGCAGGTTCCCCTGGCGCACGGCGACGGTCTTGTCCTCGTAGCGCGCCAGTACCTCGACCTTAGGGCCGCACCTCGTCACGATGGGCGCGCGGATGAAGACCGCGAGCAGTGGCGTGTCCAGCCCTTCGAACTCCACGCTGTCCTCGAACGAGTGCACCTGCGCGCCGAACGCGTTGCGCCGGACGGTGACGTCCAGCAGTCCCAGGCTGTACTGGTCCGAGCCCTCGATCTCCTTCGCCATCAGGATCAGCCCCATGCACGTCCCCCAAAGCGGCATACCCGCCTTCGCCCTCTCGACCAGCGCGTCACCGAGCCCGAAGCGCTCCATGAGTTTGCCGACCGTCGTGCTCTCGCCGCCCGGGATGACGGCCCGATCAACACCTTCCAGTTCTTCGGGGGTGCGGACGGGGACGGCCTCGGCACCAGCACATTGAAACGCTGCAACGTGCTTTTCAAAATCGCCCTGTATGGCTATGACTCCGACCCGCCGGCCCATCGCCGAAATTGTACAAGCCGGCACGACCCCTCTCTGGGATCGGGCCGGCCAGCCCTATCTCTCTATCGTCTCGGCAACGCGGGCCTCACCGTCGGAAGTGACATCGGCGGGTTCAGCGCGCTTCTTAGTAAGCCGCCTGAACAGCCCGCTCAGGGTCTCGGAGATGTCGTCGAAGATCGAATACGAACTCGGGATGATGAGCAGCGTCAGGATCGTAGACAGAATGACCCCACCGATGATCGTGATGCCGATCGTCTCGCGAAACTCCGATCCTCGACCGATTGCGAGCGCGACCGGCAGCATACCGAAGATGAGCGCGAGCGTGGTCATCATGATCGGGCGCAGACGAGTCCGACCTGATTCAACAAGGGCTTCGAACCTCGTCTTTCCTCGCGCGCGCAGCGTGTTCGTGTAGTCGACGAGCAAGATTGCGTTCTTCCCGACGAGTCCGACGAGCGCGATGATCCCGATCATGCCGACGATGTTCAGCGTCTTGTCGGTGATCACCAGAGCCAGGATCGCACCGACGAGCGCCTGCGGCTGTGCCAGTTGGATGATGAACGGATACAGCAGGTTGTCGTACAGTGAGGCGAGAAGCATGTAGACCAAGATGACACCGAGGCCAAGCGCCCCGAACAGGTAGCCCGATTCGCGGTTCTGCACGTTCGCCTGCCCCTGCGCCTGGTACTTGACGCCCTGCTTGACAAGGCCCTTGTCCTTCATCCAGTTCTCGATCTGTAGTTGCACCGAACCGGCCGCATAGCCGGGGAGCAGGTCCGCCGTGACCTGAATCTCCTGAGCGCGGTTCCGACGGTCGATCTTGTCGACTCCCTGTCCGTGCACGAGGGAAGCGACGTTGGTCAGATAGATCGGGTTGCCATCCTTGAACAGCAGAGGTACTTGCGAGACGAGGTTCAAGTTGTTCCTATCTGCTTCGTCCATCATTACGCGGATGTCGTACTCGCGCCCGAGCACGCGGTACTTCGACTGGTTGTCGCCCTCATAGAGGACGCGCATTGCGGCACCTACCTGTGCGACCGTCATGTTTGCGTCGGCGAGCCGCACGCGGTCTGGCACTGCCTGGATTTCGGGCTTTCCGGGCTTTGAAGAGATCTCTGGCGAAATGACGCCCTTGATCACTCCACTTGTGAGACCTTGTTGCACCGATACTGCTGTCGCAATGAGCGCGTCGCGATCGTTCGACTGGAACGAAAGTTGGATCGGCCTTCCAAAGCCCATGCTTCCGCCAGCACTGACAGTGATCTTCGCTCCAGGGATACGCCCGATCTTTTGGAGCAGGTCGGCTGCGACCGACGTGTCCGACTCGGTTCGCAGGTGGCCGTCGCTCTTCTTCCAAAAAGCGAGCGAGTCGACGATCGCCTTCTTGTCGTAGAGCGTCACGCGGATGCGCGAGAAGTTCGTGCCCAAACTTGCAGCAGTAAAACCGCCACCGCCGCGGCGCCCGATGTCCGACTGGACGTACTCCGCCTCAGGGTGCTTCATCGCGATGTCTTCAATCTGCTTGGTCACGCGCTCCGTCTCGCTGAGGTTCGCTCCCGGCGGGAGTTCGACGTTGATGTCGACTTCGCCTCCGTCGCTAGGCGGCATGAACGCGAACTTGAAGACCGCCTCTTTCTTCCACTGTGCGAACGCGTGTCCACCTAGTGAAGCAAGCGGGAACACTGCGCCGAAGATCAGACCGTACAAGATGTACTGTGGCTTGACGTACTTGCGGAACAGGTTTCCAACAAAGACAAGGATGCCGATGACGAAGCAGATGGCGAACGGGCCGATCCCGGTCTTGATCGCGCCGGAGACGTCGTGCGCAAAACTGCCGCCGATCATCATGAACACCGCGAACAACGCGGCGAAGCCGCCTCCGAACATGTACCACCTGTGGTGCAGCGCCCACCTCAGCGCGCGCGAGTAGCGGTCCGCAAACGCGCCGAACACGCGCTCGAACCACTTGGCAAAGCGGCCGGTCGGATGCTCCCAGTCTTCGCCCTTCCGGTACCACCGAGAGGCGAGCATCGGAGTCACGGTAAACGAGACGAAGAGCGAGAACAGGACAGTCACGGCGAAACCTATCCCCAAGGCTTTGAAGAACTGCCCCACGATCCCGCCCATGAACGCGATCGGCACGAACACCACGACGTCCGCGAGCGAGATTGCGATCGCCGCAAGGCCGATCTCCATTCGTCCGTTGATCGCCGCCTCGACCGGCTCCTCGCCGTGCGTCAAGTGGCGGTAGATGTTTTCAATAATGACGATCGCGTCGTCAACAAGCACGCCGATGGCGAGCGACAGCGCGAGCATCGTCATGTTGTTGATCGTAAAACCGCTCGCCCACAGCACGATCATCGCGCCGAAGATGCAGAGGGGAATTGCGATGCCAACGATCATCGTTCCGCGCAGGTTGTGCAGGAAGAGGTAGACCACCGCGGTAACAAGCAATATCCCGAAGAAGAGAGCGAACTGCAGGTCAAAGAGCGACTCTTCGATCTGCGTGCTGACGTCGTGCGTGACCACGAACTGCACTCCGTACTGCTTTTGGAGCGTGTCGAGCAAACTCGGCTGGCCATCGTGAGGCTTGCGGATCGCGTGCGAGATTTCGACAGCGTTCCCTTCTTTCGCCTTCTGGATCGCGACCACGACAGTATCGAGCCCGTTCAGTCTGCTGAACGTTCGTCTCTCGACGCTCGCGTCCTTGATTTCGGCCAGGTCGCTCAGTTTCACTCTGCGACGAACGCCGTTCTGGCCGCCTTCTTGAACCGTCAGGTACGTGTCGCCGATCTCCTGTGGCGTTTTGAACTCGCCGAGCACGCGCACCGAGAACTCTTCTTGGCCCGTGTCGATCCTTCCAGCAGGCACGTTCAAAGAAGCTGCCTGCACAGCCTGTTGCACGTCGAGGATGCCGACGCCGTAGCGTAGGAGGGCGTCCTTCTTCACCCGCACTTGGATCTCACGCACGTCGCCGCCAGAGACACTGACGCTCGCAACGCCGGCCACCTGTCCGAACCGATCCTTGAAGACGTTTTCGGCGAGGTCCCGCAGTTGCCGGTTGGAGTACCGCTCGCTCTTGAGCGTCAGGTACAGGACGGGCTCGGACGTCGTGTCCAGTTTTTGAAGGATCGGTTTATCGACCTCTTGCGGAAGTTGCCCGATCTCAGCATCCACCTTCGCACGCGCCTCGTTGAGCGCGGCATCCATGTCGGTGCCGACTTCGAACTGAAGCGTGACGGACGAAACTCCCTCCTGTGAAGAACTGGTGACCTCGAGCAGGTTCGCGATTCCCGAGACCGCCTCTTCCAGCGGTCTCGAGACGAGGTTGTTGACCTCCTCGGGCCCAGCGCCCGGATACACCGTCGTGATCGTGATCACGCCGAATGAGACGTCGGGGTTCTGTTCCACGCGCATCGATTTGTACGCGCGGTAGCCCATCATCACGACGAGCACCATCAGCATCAGGATGAAGACCGGACGCTGGATCGCGATCTTGGTAAGTCCCATGTTACGCTCCAGTGGAAGGCGCCGGCTTCTCGACCTTGATCGGTGTGCCGTCGGCGAGGCTCTCCTGGCCCCGTACAATCACTTCGTCGCCGGCCGATATTCCGTGAACTTCGGTGACTCCGTCCTTGGTCTCGCCCGTCTTGACGGCGACGCGCTTCGCCTTGTCCCCGTTCGCAAGGAAGATCGACGCGTTTTCCCCGTCCACGATCAGCGAGGTCGAGGGCAGGAGGATCACTCCGTTACGCGTGCCGATCTTCGCTTCTCCGCGGGCAAACATCCCGGTCTTCAGGCCCGGTAGGTTCTGATCCAGACGGATTCGAACAAAGAACAACCGGCCCGCCGACGTCGCTTGCGGGTTGATGGCCATGACGGTGCCCGTCGTCTTTTCTCCGGGCAGCGCGTCAACACTGACATCGACGCCCATGCCTGTCTTGATCTTGGCAATGTCGAACTCCGAAACCTGCGCCTCGAAGTAGGCGCCTTCGACCCCGACGACGCGTGCGATCGTGACGCCCGGCGCGACGTACGTGCCGACCTGAGTCGGCCGGCCCGCTATTCGTCCTTCGAACGGCGCGCGTACGACCGTGTTATCGAGTGCTATCTGCGCGAGCGCCTGGGCTTGCTTAGCCGCGTCGTAGTTCGCCTGTGCCGAGTCGACGCGCTGTGCAAAGAGCACGTCGAGTTTTTGGTTCGCCTTGTCGATGGCGAGTTGCTGTTCTGCCGCGCTCACGCTCTGGCGCGCAGCATCGATGTCCTCTTCACGGGACGCCTGCTGCACCAGGCGCTGGTCCTGCAGCGCCGCCTCGTACGCGGCGAGCGCAGACGAGTACGCGTTCTCCGCCTGCTCCTTTTCCGCCTCGGAGATCGCGCCCTCCTTGTACAGCCGTTTGGCACGCTCCAACGCGCTTTTCGAAGTATCAAGGTCGGACTGCGCCTTTTGCACTTGGGCCT
>DATLWQ010000345.1:0-2991 GCA_035576225.1 Fimbriimonadaceae bacterium
CGGCGTCTGCCACGGCGGCCAGATCGTCGTATCCGAGGCGGTGCGCGAAGAGTGCGGCGACGACGTTCCGTTCGTCGACCTTGGCAGGCACAGACTCAAGGATCTACTGAGGGCCGAACACGTTTTCGAGGTCACTTGGTCTGACCAGACGTTTCCGCCACTCAGGTCCTTGAACGCACTCGACCACAACCTGCCAGTACAACTGACCTCGTTCATCGGGCGCGAATCGGACATCGCCGAGTTGGAGGAGGCTCTCTCGCGAACGCGGCTCGTGACGCTGACCGGATTTGGTGGCGCAGGGAAGACGAGACTTGCACTGCAAGTGGCCGCGCAGGCAGTGGGCACGAGGTTCCAGAGCGTCCGGTTCGTGTCTCTCTCCGAACTGCCATCGGGGGGCGACGTCTCGGCGGCTTTTGCTCGCGGCTCAGGAATCCCGCCGCACGGAACGGACGATCCGCTCGGCGCGACGATCGAGGCTTACGCGGACCAAGAGGCGTTGTTCGTCGTCGACAACTGCGAGCACGTCGCTGACTCGACCGCCGCCGCTCTGCAACGGCTTCTGGACGGGTGTCCGGACCTGAGGTTCCTGGCGACGAGCCGTGAAAGGCTCGGTCTCTCTGGTGAGAAGATCGTCGCGCTCGAGGCGCTCTCGCTCCCAAAGGCGAGCGAGGCTCACCCCGTGCGCGCCCTCGAATCAGAGGCGGTCTCGCTCTTCGTCGACCGGGTCCGACACAAGGGCGGAAGGTTCGTGCTGGACGCTGCTTCGACGCCAGGTACGGTCCGACTTGTTCGTGCACTGGACGGTGTCCCCTTGGCGATCGAGCAGGCCGCCGCGCGGGTCGCCTCTCTGGGCCTCAAGCCAGTCGTCGAGAGGCTGGGCCGGCTGCTCGACGTGTTGGCGAGCAGCGACCGTGACATCGAGCCGAGGCAGCGCACGGTTCGGGCGACGATCTCGTGGAGCCACGACCTGTTGGACGAACGAGAGAAGAACGTCTTCGCGCAGGTCTCGACGTTCCAGGGGGCGTTCCTTCTTTCGGAGGCCTCGGCCCTGGTCGGACGCGACGTCATCGCGGAGATCGAGAGCCTCGCACAAAAGTCGCTGCTCTCTCCCGTAGAGTTTTCAAGCCAAATGCGCGGCTACCGTCTGCTCGAACTGATCCGCGACTATGGGAGGGAGAGGATCCCCGAAGACGCGCCGGGCGCTTTCGACAGCCACACGGCATGGAGCCTGAGCGCGGCCGAACAGATTTGTGAGGAGTTGATCAGCGAGTTCCAGTCTTCGGCGCTCGACGCCCTGGAACGGATCTACGACGACCTGATGGTCGCAGTGCGCAGGACGGTGCGCGACCGCTCGCCGCTCGCGCTGCCGTTGGCGTTCGCGATGCGCCGCGCATGGCTGATTCACGGACCGACGACCGACGGCGTGGAGTGGCTGGAGATGGCCGTGATGGAGGTGCCACACGACGATCGGTGGCTCGTCGCCGACGCGCACAACGCCCTGGGCGCCATGGCGAACGCGTGTGGCATGCGAGAAAAGGCGGTCGAGCACCTCGAGTCCTCGCTTGCCCAGTTCGAAGAGATCGGCGACCTGGCCAAAGTCGCCGCGGTCAACGTCAACCTCGGCATCACGCTCGCGATGGAGGGCTCGTTTGAGACTGCGAAGTCGGCGTTCGAGGCGGGGATCGCAGCCTACCGGCAGACGACGGACGACCGTGGACTGGCCTCGGCCCACCTCAACTTTGGAAGGATGCTCTTGGACTCCGGCGCGCCCGACCTGGCTGCTGTACACTATGGCCAGGCACTAGAGTTCTATTCGGGGCGCGATCCGCTTATGGAGACAACGATCCTGACCGGACTGGCTGAAATCTATGCGGAGAGTGCGCCCGCGCGTGCTCTCGACTCAGTCGAGCGGGCTCTGGCCATCCTTCAGCACGCGCACGACCCATCGAAGCGCGGCATGATCCTCGTCCAATTGTCGACGGCTTGTTTGGGGGTCGGCCTCTATGAAGAAGCGGCCTTCTGCGCCGAAGCGGCGAGAGCCACGACGGAGCGGCTCGGCGCCACCTGGTCGGTCCATGCGCAGGATCAACTTGCAAAGATCGATGCCGCGGTCTCCGGCCAGATGCAGGCGGGAGAAGCCTCCGCCGTTCGTGCGCGCGCGAACTCGTCTACGGACGAGGCCGTCATCGAATACGCTCTGAGTGCGGTCCGGAGGGCCCGCGCCGCCGAGCGCAACTAGTTTCTCTTTCTCTCTCAATAAACTCTGAGGACCACTACAGATGGACACAACACAAAAGACAAGCGATTACGCAGTCGTATCTGACAATACTGAGGACGTCGCGGTGAGGACGACCAGTGGATATGTGCCGATCGTCGGCACCGATCCAGGCGGCGACGGCACGACACTGACAGCACCTGCAGACAGCACTTCGACGACCGACGCCTCCGTCACCCTGGTGGACGGCTCGACCATGCTGCCCGCCGCTGCCGCCAATGCGGCTGCCAACGGCAAGAAGGTGAAGGCCAAGGGCTTTTCGATCACGATTACCGGCGTCGTGCAGCAGTACGACAACAGTGGTGCGTGGACGGACATCCCGAGCACGGATCCCAGCCCGCCGTTCTCAACTGACGTCGAGGTCAGCACAAACGCGATCAGCCTCAACAGTGACGAGCAGTTCGGCATTTCTGTGACGAACCAGTCCGGCTACAACACGAACTACGTGCGTATCCAGATCAGTTACTCGATCTCGAAGGACTCGCAGACGTTCGCGAGGACGATTACGATCAACCGGTCGCCGTTCACGATCTAGCGCCAGAGTTCCTGGCCCGCGACCCCTTCGCGCCCCTCTGCAACTGCGGAGGGGCGCATTTCTCTTGCGTTCACACCAGAGGGCATTGTCCACTCTTGGCGCAGGTGTACGAGCCTTCGGCCGTAAGTCGGAGTTATTTCGGATGAAGACCGCTCAGATCGGTGTGTCTGCCCTGATACGA
>DATLWQ010000346.1:0-2855 GCA_035576225.1 Fimbriimonadaceae bacterium
CACTGCGATCATCGGCGCGACGGCGAGCAGAGCGTGCTCGACTCCGTGCACAGCGCCGATCAGCGAGCCTTGGTTCGGTGCCGCGGGAGCGGCACCCTCCCCGGAGGCGCAGATGGAGCGGCGCCCTCCATCATTCTGCGGTGCCGCGGGAGCGGCACCCTCCTCAAAGGGGGAGAGGCGCAGTCCTACCGAGTCGAACTCTGTCGGCGGGAGGTCGAGCGGCTCGGTTCCGAGCATCCCCCTCCCGTCGTGGGCGATCTTGCGAAACCCGGTGACAGAAGTCGTCACCGACATGCCGCAGAGCGCGACAGCGCGGCGCTGCTCCAGTTCCACGGTCGGCTGCACGAGGGTCTGCACGACAGGCTGCGTGTAGTAGCCGGGCTCGGACTCTTCCATGTGCGCCGCGTTCCCGCGCAGGTCGAGCGCGGTCACCTGGTAGGTCTTCGCGCGGTGCATGTAGACCGCGCCCTCGTGCGCGTACTGCACCGCGCGCCACCTCTCCATCTCGCCGATCTTTTCCGCGCCGCAGAAGAGTTCGACGTCCTCGCCTCCGATTCCGCGGATGTCGACCTTGCCCGCAGGCGGCTCGTGGCTCGGAAGGAAGTAGCGGCCCGCGCTAAGCGTCAATTGTCCAGCGTCGTCCAGGTCTTCAGCGACGTCTTGCGCGCTTTCACCGAAGTCCTGGAGATCTTCCGCCGACAGCGGGCGCTCGTAGGCGGCGCAGCGCAACTGCGCGGCGAGGACGTGCGCGTTCTGCGGGTTGAGCGCGACGCTCTCCTGGCGGTTCGCGATCAGTGCGCTTGGATTGTGGGCGAGGTGGTTCTCGAGTGGGTCTTCGTGGGCGAACATGACGGCGAAACCGGGCTTTTCGCCGCGGCCCGCGCGCCCGATCTGCTGCCAGAAACTCGCGAAGTTTCCCGGATAGCCGTTCAGGACCACGGCGTCGAGTCCGCCGACGTCGATACCGAGTTCCATCGCGCTGGTGGTCGCAAGGCCGGTGAGCGATCCGTCGAAGAGGCGCCTTTCGATGTCGCGCCTTTCTTTCGGCGTGTAGCCGCCACGATATGACTCGACCAGCGAATCGTCGTCAAGCGCTTTACGCGCATAGCGCACGACGAGTTCTGTCGAAACGCGCGCGCGACAGAACGTGAGCGTCTTGACTCCGTTCTCGCACATCTGCGCAAGAAGGGACGCGGCCTCCATGTTCGGGCTGAAGCGCTCAGCCGCCTCGTCCTGCGGCGGTGCGACGAGCAGGACTGTGCGCGCGCTGTGCGGTGCTCCGTCGTCGGTCACAGCGACGCAGGTGCGACCTAACAGAGTTTCGAACAGGCCCTCGGGGTTCGCGACGCTCGCACTGCAACTGACGACGCGCGGTGCGCTGCGGTACCAGGCGCATAGACGCAACAGTCGGCGCAAGACGCACGCAACGTGCGAGCCGAACACGCCGCCATAGACGTGCGCCTCGTCGAGGACGATGTAGCGCAGCGCGCGAAGAAACTTTGACCACTCTTCGTGGCGCGGAAGGATTCCGACGTGCAGCATGTCGGGGTTGGTGACGACGACGTGCGCGCCGCGGCGGATTGGGGCGCGCCGGTTGCGCGGTGTGTCTCCGTCGTAGACGCCTACTCGAATGCCGAGCGTATCGGTGAGCGATTCGAGTTTCGACGCCTGGTCCTGTGCGAGCGCCTTGGTAGGAAAGAGGTAGAGCGCGGTCGCCGCAGGCTCGGTCATGCAAGCCTGCAGGGCGGGGACGTTGTAACAGAGGCTCTTCCCGCTGCCGGTTCCGCTGACGACCATGACGTCGCGGCCCGCGAGCGACGCATCGATCGCCTGCGCCTGGTGGGTGAAGAACCTTTCTATCCCCGACGAGCGCAGCGCCGCCGACAGCATCGGATGAAGTGGGGCGGAGAGGTCGGCGAAGCGGGCTTGACGGCCCTCGACGAGCAACTGCCCGACGGCGCGCTCGCGCAGCGACGGCTGCGAGACGAACCGGTCGGCGACCTCCTGAGCGCGCATGGCCCTAGTCTAGATCGTCAAGTTCGTCGAGGTCTTCGTCTTCCTCTTCCTTCTTTCTCTTCTTCCGGAGTGTGTACTGCGCGGCGTAGACGCTGCCGAAGAACAGCCCGATGAGTGGGAGCGCGAGCACGGCGAGCGAGATCGGGTTGCCGGACGGCGTGATCATCGCCGCGAGCGTCACAATGCCGACGATCGCGTGGCGCCAGTACTTCATCATCGCCTTTGTCGTAATGATCTCGAGCCGCGCAAGGAAGAACACGACGAGCGGAAGTTGGAAACCGAGCCCGAACGAGAGCATCATGTGCACGAGCAGGAACACCATCGTGCCGACTTCGAGCATGAGTTTCGCGTCGCTCAGTTCCGCTGTGAACGAAGCGAACCAGTAGACCGTCGTCGGCAGGATGTACCAACAGGTCCACATCCCCATGAAGAACAGCACGGTGCTGATGGGCGCGATGATGTTGAACGGCCTGCGTTCGTTCGGCCTGAGCCCCGGCGCGATAAAGCCCCACAACTGGTGGACCGTGAACGGCAGCGTGATGGCGATACCGATATAGAAGGCCATCTTCATTTTGAGCATGAAGGGGCCCGGAAGAGTCGTAACGATCGGCACGTAATCGACGCCCTTGGGCATGTTCGACTTGACGACGCCCTCGAGGATGTTGTAGAGCGGAATGGCGAAGAACCAGCCTACGATCATGCCGACCGAAAGGATGGCTATGACTCGGAAGATGCGCTGTCGGAGTTCTTCGAGGTGCTCGACCAAAGTAGCGCGCAGTTCCTCACCGTCTTGTGAGGAACTGCGCCCAAGCGTCCCAAAGAGGTTCAGGGACTAGTTC
>DATLWQ010000347.1:0-10419 GCA_035576225.1 Fimbriimonadaceae bacterium
GGTGCCCCATCGCTTGAGCGCGTTCTCGAGCAGCGGCGCGGAGAGTTGCGTCTGCTGCGAATCGCCGGTGCCGGCCAGGCCGATGACAAGCCCGAAGCCCTGCAGCATGTTGGCACGCACGCCACGGAAGCGACCGATGTCCTTCATGCGGACGCTGACGCCGTCGTGTTCCGCCTCAGCGATCTTATCGTGGACCTGGGTGAGTTCGTCGGCGTGCTCCTTCTGCTCCTTTGTCACTCCATAGTTGACCTGCCCAAACGCTGGAGAGAAGGTCGCCAGGAGCGCGATGGTGATGAGTGTCCGTTTCATTTCGTTCCTCTAGAAGAGCCAGTCCAGGATCTTTGTCAAGATGCCCTTGTGCTGCCTTTGTGAGATCAGTCCTGCGCCGTCCATCTTAATCTGGGCTTCGGCGATCACGCTGCTGAGCACGCTGTTGTCTGGCCGGATATCAAGCGGACGGATGACGCCGCTGAGCGTCAAGGTCTGGGTCTGCTTGTTGGTGATGAGGCTGCGCGAGCCCTCGATGACCATGTTGCCGTTCGGCAGGACCTGCTTCACGATCACGCTCATCGTAGCGCTCATGCGGCTGTTCTGCTTGGTTTCCCCGTCGCCGCTGTTGCTGCTCTGGTCGCCGGTCGTCAGGGGCCGGAACAACCGGTCAAGGAAGTTGTTGAAGAACTTCGTGCTGATCGAGTTGCTGTCGTTCTTGGAGGCTTGTGTCGAGGCGCTGAAGTCGGCGATCGTCTTTTCGTCCACGACGACGAGCAGCACGTCGCCCACCTCACGCGCCACGTTGTCCGTGAACATGTTGCGCGCCTTGGGGTCGAAGAGAGACCCGGGATTGCCCTTGATCTGCGCATACGACGCACAGCCCAGGGACAGCACAGCGATGATGAAAAGCGTTCGTTTCATAGTACGACCTCGATGACGCCCTCGGCGGTTGCTTTTCCGACGAGGTCTGCGCCAGTTTCAGTAGTGACTGCAACGGTGCCGGCCGCGGTGTCGATCGACTTCACGCGGCCGCTGGTCTCGACGGTCGCTGCGTTCGAGCGGACGATTACCTTGACGGTCTGTCCGACGTGAAGTTTGGACAGAGGGTCGCTCTTGTCGAGCACGACTGTCTTGCTGTTGAACTTTTGTCCGTCGACGACGACGTCCAGTTTCACGTTGATCTTCAGGCCAGAGGTGTGGATCTCCGAACGGACAAGTTCGACCTTGCCGAGCGGAACGATCATCTCGCGCGTACTGTCGGCGGAAAGGGCGGTGTCCTGGCCGTACTCCTTGCGCGCCTCGGCGATCGCGGCGTCGATAAACTGCTGGCTCGTCACCGTCTGCCCCTTGCGCGTGACGGTGATCATGTTCGGCCCAACCATCTTGTAGTCGTTCGCCTCCTTGCCATAGCGAAGCAGGCGGGTGCGAAGCGTGTCGGTCGTGAGCATGTACTTGACGCCCAGCGCCGGTGTCGTGGAGACCTCGAGCGATTCGACCTTTGCCTTGGTCGCCGCGTCCGGCGCATCGACCTCGGCGATGTCACCGACCGTGAACTGGTCGGTGTCCACTTCCGCTGACGGCTTCAGTTTGATCTCGATGCCTCCGCCTACGATGATCGCAGGAGCGACCGACTTGTCGCCCTTAGTCACGATCTTGCCTGCACCGTCCTTCGTGGGCTGAGCGACCTTGGGGCGGAAAGAAGAAACAAGGAACCCGTCAACGACGACCGGTCGGACGTCGTCCGGAAAGAGCGCGAGCGACAGTTTGCCCAGCGTGCGCGCGCCGGTCGGATAGACGCCGATGACGGTGCCATCGGGCTGGACGCGCAATGCGTCCAGAGTTCCGACGACCTGGATGCGAGGCATCGTGGTTACTCCCTTCCCAGCGGAGATTGCGCCGTCCTCGATAACGAGGTCGGCGGACTTGGCATAGACGGTGCGGCCATCTCGCACGAAGCGGATGTAGCCGTCGCCGTCGACGCTCACGCTCACGGTCGCCTGCGCCGCGAGCAGAAGTACGCTGAGAAGAGTCGATGTCATGGATTACCTCTTGAGGTTGTTGAGAATGCTGAGCATGTCGTCGGCGGTCTGGATCGCCTTCGAGTTGATCTCATAG
The DNA here is from genome assembly GCA_035576225.1 of Fimbriimonadaceae bacterium. GTDB lineage: Bacteria > Armatimonadota > Fimbriimonadia > Fimbriimonadales > Fimbriimonadaceae > JADFMN01. The sequence goes on from DATLWQ010000347.1 coordinate 2,107, forward strand.
GCGCGCTGCGCGGTGATCATCCGGACCATCTCCTCGACGACCTGGACGTTGGAGCCCTCGATGAACCCCTGGTTGATCGTTCCGGAGCCTTGGTCGCCGGGGGTGACCGTGACCGGGTCGCCGCTGCCGCCGCCAGCGCGGTACAGGTTCTGCCCGACGCGTGTCAAGCCCGCAGGGTTGGAGAACATTACGAGTTGGATGGTGCCGAGTTCGGTCGGATCGTCCTGCCCAGGCAGGGTCGCTGAAACGGTGCCCGTCTGAGAGATCGAGAGGGCTGTCGCACCGGTGGGGACGGTGATCGCCGGCTCGACGATGTAACCGTCGGCAGTGACCAGTTGTCCTGCAGAGTCGAGCGCGAAAGTGCCGTCGCGGGTGTAGGCGGTGGAGCCGTCGGGCAGCGTGACCTGGAAGAACCCGTCGCCGTTGATGGCGAGGTGGGTCGGGTCGCCTGAAGGTTGCATCGTGCCGATGGCGAAATTGGTGGCGCTGGCGGAGAAGCGCGAACCGAGACCGATCTGCGCGGCCTGCGGGGCGGCACCGCTGCCGCCGGCGCTCGCGCCGGAGGCGCGGAAGGTCTGATAGACCATGTCCTGGAACTCTGCACGCTGCTCCTTGAACCCGGTCGTATTGACGTTGGCCAGGTTGTTCGAGATCGTGTCGAGATTCATTTGTTGGGCGACCATTCCGGTGCCCGCTGTGTTTAGTGCTCGCATCATTGTTGGCGATTTCCTCGTTTCTGTCTTGTCGAGATCGCCATCCGTGCCTGAGTAGCCGACTTCTGCGGCCTACTGCGCCCCCGCCCGTTCCTTCGGGCGGTCCAGCGTTACTGGCTTCGGATGGACTGGATCAATTTGTCTGTCATTTCGTCTTGGCTCTGCGCCGAGCGCTGGGCCATCTCAAAAATCCTGTTCAGTTGGATCATCGCGATCATCTCTTCGACCGCGTTGACGTTCGAACCCTCGAGCGCTCCGCTTTGCATCGAAGGATCGTCCTTCGCGCTCACGTTGTCGCCCGTATAGAGGCTGGAACCGATCTTCGTCATCACGCCCGTGAAGACTCCGATCTGGCTCTCCGCATTGCCGTCGACCATGACGTTGCCCTGCCCGTCGATCGAGACGTGGCCCTTGCCCACCGTAATCGTCCGCTCCTGCGCGTCGAGGACCGGAAGGCCTTCCTGCGTGACGAGTTCCCGGTCTGCGTTGAGCGTAAAGGAGCCGTTGCGCGTGTAGCGGACGCCGCCCGGCGCCTGGACCGCAAAGAACCCGTCGGGCGACTGGATCGCGACGTCGAGCGGGTTGCCGGTCTGCTGCATCGCGCCAGGTTGCATGACGGTGAACGTGCCCTTCATGCCCCCGCCAGCGCCCATGACGCCAAGGTAGTGCCCGTCGTCGGCATACATCGCCCGCTGGAGCACGTCGTTGAAGTACGCGCCGTCGCGCTTGAACGCAGTCGTCGAGACGTTGGCCAGGTTGTTGCTGACCACGTCCAACAGGTTCTGCGCGGCTGTCATGCCAAAGGCGCTGGCTTCGAGACCTCTTTGCATCCCACGTTGTCTATCGGCACAATTGCCAGGAGGAACAGGGTCAAAACTTCGCAATCTACTTGAGGTTTGTGTGGGCCGCGGTCCCGAGTATGGAAAAAGATTGCGTCCCAACGGAGGGCGCGACCGTAGGAAAGCCTGGATGACGCTGCGCAAGGACCAGAGGATGCTGTTATGGGCGAGCCTCGCCTCAGTCGCCCTTTGGGCGATCGCGCCGCTACGGTTCTTCGTGCTGCCGCTGATCTTCTACAACACGCACATCCACGAACTGTGCCACGCACTGACGGCTGTCCTGACCGGAGGAAGGGTCGACTATATCCTGATCGATCCGAGCGGAAGCGGCGTGACATTGACGCACGGTGGGAGCCCCATGCTTGTCTCGGCGGCGGGGTACGTCGGGAGTTCGGTCGTGGGGGGCCTGCTCGTCTACTTCTCGCGGACCGCCGAGTCCGCCCGGAAGATGCTGTGGGTCGCCGCGGGCTTCCTCGCTTTCAGCATGGTGTTCTTCGTGCGCGGCGAGACGATCGGCGTGGTCACGGGCCTGCTTTGGCTCGTCGCCCTGGCAGCCGGAGCGATGTTGCTGCGCGGCAACGCCGCGATCTTTGCAACACAGTTCCTGGGCGTGCAGCAGTGCCTTACCTCGGCCCAGGCGCTCCTGATCCTGTTTGAAATCACGTCCAACAACCTTGGGGACAACGACGCGACGAACATGCAGGCGTTCACCCACGTCCCAGCGGTCGTCTGGGCCGTCCTGTGGTTGCTATTCTCGCTCTTCGCCGTCGGGCTGGGCATCCGGGCGTCCTGGTCCCAACGGCCCCGCTAAACCTCGCGCCGAAGGCCGTCGTATACTGATTAAAGGCATGGCAAACGGCGATTTCCCAGAGATCTTTTCGTCGCGCTCGGTCAGGTACCGGCAACCGCAGGTAGTTGGCCTGACGAACCCTATCCCCGGCATTCTGGCAGTCTTGTTCAGCGCGGCCGGTTACGGGCTGTTCTCGCTGTTCGGGGGGTCCGCATTCGGCATCACCCTGTTCGTGCTGTTCGTCCTAGCGGGCCTCGTGCTGGCGAACTCGGTCCGCATCGCGGCCGAGTGGGAAAAAGGAATCGTGTTCCGGCTCGGCAAGTTCTACGCACAGCGCGGGCCGGGGCTGTTCACGATCGTGCCGTTCTTCGACAGCGTGCGAATGATCGACACGCGCATCCGAACCCTGGAGATACCGCACAGGCAGGCGATTACGAAGGACAACGTGCCGGTACGCATCGACGGTGTGATCTTCATGCGCGTCGACGATCCTTCTGCCGCGGTGATCCGCGTGCAGAACTTTGAAGAGGCCGTGCAGGAGTACGCGCAAACGACGCTGCGCGACATCGTCGGCTCGACATCGCTTGACGACATCCTCAATGACCGCGAAGCGCTTGGTCGCAAGGTCGAGGAGATGGTCGAGACCGAGATCGACGGGTGGGGCCTGGAGGTCGCGGGCATCCGAATCCAGGACATCGAACTGCCGGAAGACCTCAAGCGCGTGATGGCGCGGCAGGCGTCGGCCGAGCGCGAAAAGCGAGCGACGATCACGAAGGCAGAGGGCGACCGAGACGCCGCCGAAAACCTCGCGCAGGCTGCGAAGATGATGGCGACTTCCCCTGGCGCTCTGCAACTTCGCACATTGCAGACGATCGACGGGCTCGGATCCTCCGCGTCGAACACCGTCGTGCTCAGTGTTCCAACGGAAGTCTACGAAGCGATCCGCTCGATCCCGGGGATCGCCAAGGCAATCGAGCCGAGGGACCAGCAGGGCTCCTAAAGAATCGCGTCGAGAAGCCGCGAGGTGCCGAATCGCACTGGATCGGTGGTCGTCAAGCCTGTCTCGCGTTCGATCGCTTCCACTGCGGCGCGTGCCTCGTCGTCGCTCGTCAGGTGCGAGCAATTGAGGCAGACGCCCGCGACTTGAGGGCGAATATAGGTGCCGCAAACTTCTGCTAAGTCCTGGTATAGAGACACAAACTTGTTCAAATCGGGCACGTGAATCCAGGGCAGGCGCGGCAGCACTTCCATGCCCGCGCGGTGGCACAGGACGACGTGCGTCGGCTGTGAGCCGCGGATCAGCGGAAGCGTCGAAGTGCTGCCCGGGTGGACAAGCGAGCCCTGGCCTTCGATCAGCACGAGGTCGGCGCCTCGCGCCGCCATCACTTCTTTCTCGATGGCGCCCGCTGCAAAGTCGACGCGGATGCAGTCGAGCGGGACGCCCTTCCCAGTGACGGTGATGCCGATCTGCCCGGTCGCGACGAACTCCGCCTTCACGCCGCGCTCCTTCGCTTCGCGCCACATGACCAGGCCTGCGGTCATCTTGCCGACGGCCATGTCCGTGCCGATGAAGAGCACGCGCTTGTTCGTGAGGTTGCGTGCTTCGGCGTAACCGACGCCGAGGCCCTCCGGCTCGCGCCGGATGTCCCACACGAACTGGCCGGGCGCAAGCGAGAGATAGCGCGGGGCGAGCAGATCGTGCAAGCCGTTGACCAGCGAAAATCCGATCTCCACCGCCTTATCGAGCGCTGCAAACCACTTCTCGGGGATGAGGCCGCCCGGCGGTGCGATTCCTAGCACCAGCACGTCGGCGCCGTGGGCGCGCGCCTCTTCGACCGTCGCTACGATTGGCGTGTGGCGATCGATGCCGGTCAGGTCTGCGGCGTCGGCACCGGCGTTGTGCGAATCGACCAGGCAGACGACCTCGTTCGGGGAGAAGCGCAAGACTCCCATGCCCATCTTGCCGGTGCGGTCGATGAACGCCCCTTCCATGAACAGTGCGATGCGGTGGTGCGGCTGCAGCACTTATTCGAGGTAGGCCCCGTGCCCCGCGTGGTTGGTCGGGACCACGACTCCCGCAACGAGCTTGGTGCCGTGCGCGGGGTCTGGGTCGAGGTTGAAATGAGCATCGAGGTCGATGTAGTCCATGTGCGCGCCGATGCTGCATCCTGCGGCGATCGCAACGCTCGATTCGCCCATGCATCCGATCATTGTCCGCAGGCCGTGGGCACGGGCGGTCGCGACGACGCGCAGCGCCTCAGTGAGACCGCCCGACTTCATCAGTTTCATGTTGACTCCGTCACAACGGTCGGCATACTTTGCGACGTCCTTGGACGTGTGGATCGACTCATCGAGGAAGATCGGGAGTTTGCGCCTCTTGAACACTTCCACCAGGGCGTCCTCGTCGCCTTTCGGCAGAGGCTGCTCGACGTAGGAGCAGCCGTGCTTGGCGAGCCACGCGATCATCTCGATCGCCTTTTTGGCCGTCCAGCCGCCGTTTGCATCGACGCGCAGGTCGAGACCGTAGGGGGCGGCGGCCTCGCTCGCTGCTAGATATGCAGCCTTGTCTGCCTCCGTGCCTTCGGGGTTGCCGAGTTTGACCTTGAGCGCCTTGGCCTGCCACTGTGTCCAGTCGGCGATGATTTGCGGCACGCGCTCAGCGATGACATCGGGCGGGTTGATACCGATCGTTATGCTGGTCGGATTAACCGGCTTGCCAAGACCGAACATCTTGTAGAGCGGGAGGTTCGCCTGCTTGCCGAGGAGGTCCCAAAGAGCGATGTCGACGCCCGCCATCGCCGGACGGTCCATCTCCATGTGCTCCATCTTTGTGAACACCTCCTGGATCGCGAGGTCGTAGAGGCCGGCCTTGTTCAGCGCCGCGATTTGGTCGACCGCCTTTGCGGCGAGATCCATGTCTTCCCCGGTGCCCGGGGCGCACTCCCCTATTCCTGTGTGCTCCCCGTCCGTAGCGGTGACGAAGACGTTTCTCGATCCGGTGCTCGTGCCCCTGCTGATCTGGAGCGGGAACTGCTTTTTCAGTTCTATGATCTGCGTGGAAAGCGTGACCATCTGCGCTCTGATGTTACTACCTGTGGACGGCGTCCACAGAGCAACAGCCTCCACGGCGGGTTAGGAGTCGAAGAGCGATGGCTTGCCGGTGGGCTTGACTCCGAGATGCTCATAGGCGGACTTTGTGGCCGTGCGCCCGCGCGGGGTGCGGGCCAGGAGCCCTTGCTGCAGGAGGAACGGCTCGTAGACGTCCTCTATGGTCTGGGAGTCTTCTCCGGTGGAAGCGGCGAGCGTCTCGACGCCGACGGGCCCACCGTCGTACTTCTCGATTATCGCGCGTAGGAGTTCTCGGTCGACGCGGTCGAGGCCGAGGTGGTCGACCTCCAGCGCATTGAGCGCCTTGTCAGCAATCTGCTTCGTTATGGTCTCCAGGCCGTCGACCTGGGCGAAGTCGCGCACCCGGCGAAGGAGCCGGTTAGCGATGCGCGGGGTACCGCGCGCGCGGCGCGCGAGTTCCTCGCCGCCCTCGCTCTCGATCGAATAGCCGAGCAATGCGCTCGAACGCTCGACGATCTGGAAGAGTGCCCTGGGATCGTAGAAAGAAAAGTTGAACGTGATGCCGAAGCGATCGCGAAGCGGACCAGTCAGCAGTCCCTGTCGCGTCGTTGCGCCGACGACCGTAAAGGCCGGGACGTCGAGACGGATCGAGCGCGCCGCGGGGCCCTTGCCGATCATGATGTCGACCTTACGGTCCTCCATCGCGGGGTAGAGGATCTCTTCGACAGGGCGCGCCAGGCGGTGGATCTCGTCGATGAAGAGAACCGAGTGCGGGTCGAGATTGGTGAGGATGCCGACCAAGTCGCCGGGACGCTCGATCGCCGGCCCGCTCGTGACATGGATTTGCGCCGACATCTCATTGGCGACGATGTGCGCGAGGGTCGTTTTGCCGAGGCCGGGCGGACCATAGAGCAAGAGGTGGTCGAGCGGCTCTTCGCGCTGCTTGGCGGCTTGGAGAAAGACGGAGAGGTTCGACTTGATCTTCTCTTGGCCGATGAACTCCGAAAGCCTGCGCGGGCGCAGGGTCGTCTCGACGGAGTCTTCCGGCAGCCTTCTAGGATCGAGTTCCTCTGTGCGGCTCATCGCGCGAGCCTCCTCAGAGCGGACTTGATCTGGACTTCGACAGAGTCGCCCTCACGTCGCACTTCGCTCGCGGCGATCTCAGCCTCCTGCCTTCGATAGCCGAGGGCGAGCAGGGCGTCGACGACCTCGTCCTCAGGCTGCTCAATTTTCACGGCTGCGCGCTGAACAAGCGAGAGTTCGGCAACTTTGTCGCGGAGTTCGATGGCGATACGTTCGGCGAGCTTCATGCCGATCCCGGGCGTGCGGGCGATCATGCGCAGGTCCTGTGTTGCGATCGCCGAGACCGCGCCGATTTCGCCGAGTTCGCTGATCATGGCAAGGCTGGTCTTTGCGCCGCATCCTTTGACATCGGTGAGCAGGTCGAAAAGCCGTCGCTGGTCTGAGTTCAGAAATCCGAACAGGACCTGCCCGTCCTCGCGGAACACGTGGCGTATGCGGAGGTCGACCTGGGCGCCCTCCCTACCGACGGCGAGAAGCACCGACTCCGGTACCAAGACTTCGTATCCGACTCCCCCTGCATCGACGGTCACGCGGCCAGTTCCGACTTCAATCACCTCGCCACGGAGCCGCGCGATCATATCAGACATGTTACCCTGTGTCTACAGGTTTTGGCCCCCGTCTCCGAGCGGCAAGATCAAAATCTTTGGCAGGTCCGTGGCCTGGACGACGGGCTTCGTCTCGATGTCGAACTCGAGACGCACCTCGTAGGCGCGCGGCCACGGAAGGTAGACGTTGACGTCCTTGAGCCCCGTGATCTCGTACTGCTGCGTCCCCTCATAGAACCGGGTGCCGAGGAGCTGCTTACTGAAGAGGTCGAGCAGCCGTTTCTTCATGTCCTCCGACACGTACTGGTTCAGTTTTTGGTAGTCCTTGCCGTGCGCCTCGGCCTTCGTGGCGTTTGGCATCTGGCTGATCATCTTGTACGCCTCGGGACGGACGAAGTTGTGGTACTCAAAGTCGTTGACGAGGCGGTGCAGGACGAACTTCCTCAAGGCGACCTCTCGCACGAGCGGATCGACCTGCTCCTTGCGCGCCAGAAGATAGACGTTGGCCGCCGGAATCGCGGTGCCCATCGTGTTGCCGGCGGTGTTCCACCCCGCGTACGCGAGCAACTTTGTTGCCCGCCCGTCTTCGGTGACGACATTGAAGAGCGCGGGGTCGCCCGTGCCTGACTTGCCCAAGTTGATGTCTGCGACTGCGACGGGAAAGCCTTGGTCGACCTCCGACTTGAGCGAGTCGAGGAAGATCTTGAGCCGCATCGTGTTCGAGTCGGGCGTGTTGACGTAGAGCGAATAGTCGAACGGGTCGTCAGGGCCGACCGGCGTCGCACCGGAGACGATCAATTGCTGAGTAAGGCTCTTCCCGATGGACTCGCTCTCATAGGCGGCCACGCGCTGTTTGGCCGCGTCGTCCGCGTAGACGATACGTACGCGCGGCGACCAGCCCGCGCTCTCGAGCATCGCGCGACAGACGAGTACGTTCGAGTGTTGGTCGATGCCCTCGGCGAACGAAACGCGGTCGTCAATCTTGAGTTTGTGGACCAACTGCTGCAGTTGTTCGGTCTCTCTGATGTGCGGCCCCTCGGGCTGTGCGTCGTCCTGTCCAAAGATCAGGTAGTCGAACACGCCGTCCTCGGTCATGCGCAGGAGTTCCTCTTGGATTTGGTGGTCGCGGTCGCGAACCTTATAGTAGTCCTCGATCTCTCCCTTGGGAATGCGCGCCTTGAGGTTGTGGAGCGTTCGCGCGCGAGTCGCGGTCTTGATGGTGCGGTACCTCTCGCTTTCGACCGCATAGCGTGCCATGTCCAGCATCCAGCCCT